>CAMODS010000141.1 GCA_946611525.1 uncultured Lachnospiraceae bacterium
TCATCTGTGTCATCCTGCTCTATATCCTCAGGCCTGTCATCCTGCGCCGGGCCCTCGTCTGTGTCTGTGGCTCCCATGACCACCATCACACCCAAAAGATCAAGTGCATTGTCACGGATGGCGATGCCTCCCAAAAGCACTCCGGGATGTCCCGTGTCCATGCGGATCACGTCCTCATAATAGCCGGAATTTAAAGAAGCTATCATGCCCTGCTCCATCTCCGGTGTCACATATTGTGAAAAGAACTCATCCTCCTCTTTTCCACAAAAAAACGGCGTGATCCGATTCCCGTCAAGGTCCATACAAAAGCCGTAGGTGTGGGTACACTGGAAAAAAGCATCCTGCATCTTTTTAAATGCCGCAGTATCTATTTTTAATGAATCATGTACTGTCATATACGTCTAACCACAAAGATCTCACGTTTGCCGCCAAAGCTTTGTCTCTCGGCGATCTCCATATCTTTTTCTTTTCTTAGTAAGGGAAAAAAGGTCTCTCCGTCACCGGTAAGGATGCACAAAAGAGATCCCTCCGCCGTAAGAAGTCTGCACCTATCTATGAAGGATGAAAAGAAGCTTTTCTTTTCCTTATCATTCCGACGATAGAGATCCGGCAGCTCCGTGATGATCTCGTCAATGACATTGTCATAGGTAAATTCAAAAAAGTCTCTCTGGATAAAGTGAATGTGCTCGGAAGCCAATGCGGCATTTTCCCTGGCGCCGGATATCATCTGCGCAGATATGTCAGTGCCGAAAGCATTACCCACGCTTCCTTTTTTAAGTCTCTCGATGATGAGGGTGCCGGTGCCGCAAAAAGGATCGAGCACGCTGTCTCCCTCAATGAGATAATCATGAAGCATCTCCATCATGGTGGCAGCACGGACAGCCGACATGGAAGTGGCAGCAAGGCTCCTCCTGTATTCAAATCTTTTGTCCGAAAGACACGCCATCCAAAGATAAAACCCAAAGCTTTTATCCGGCCTCATGGGAAGGTATATCTCACATTCGTAATTTCCGGTGGCAGGAGTCACCACACCCTTCATGGATGTGGCAATAGCTTCGGAAAAAACAGCGGTAAGCCGCCCGGCCTCATCCCTGGCCTTTTCTGCGGCTTTCCCCTTTTTATCCATGCCGGGGACCTCCACCCTGATGCGGGAAGGTATAGGTCGGTCCCCGGAAATATATGTATCTAAAATACGCTTTAGCATGGAGTCTCTTATGGTTTCAATGGCATCCTCTGCTGTAAGCTTTCCACCCCTTTTTATGGGGACGGTAAAATAAAGCTTTTCATAGAGTCTGCACCGTGTCACGGTATCCAAGTCATCTGACATGACCCGGACACCAAAGGGCGTCACCCTCACATCATCTTCATAGATGCCGCGCCTCTTTAAGTCCTCTGCCACAAGCTTTGCATACGCAGGCTGCGTGCTAAGCAGCATGGGGATCTTTTTGTTTACACCAAGAAACTCGTAGCTCAATTTTTATTTTACCTCAACTGTCCAGCCGAACTTGTCCTCAAGGCGGCCCCACTGAATGCCTGTGAGTGTGTCGTAAAGCTTCTGTGTCAGCTCACCTGTCTTCATATCGTTGATGACTACCACGTCATCCTTGTATTTAAGCTCACCAACAGGTGAGATAACTGCTGCGGTACCTGTGCCAAAGACCTCCTCAAGAGTGCCGTCATGGCCTGCCTTCATCAGATCATCAACTGCCAGTCTCTCCTCGCGGACCGTATAGCCCCAGTCTCTAAGCAGCCGGATCATAGAATCTCTGGTAACACCGGGAAGGACCGTGCCCTCGCTTATGGGTGCGGTTATGATCTCGCCGCCGATCTTGAACATGATGTTCATGGTGCCGACTTCCTCCACATACTTGCGGTTCTCGCCGTCCAGCCAGAGCACCTGGGTGTAGCCTTCTTTTTCAGCCTTAACCTGTCCCAAAATGGAACCTGCGTAGTTGCCGCCGCACTTTGTAAATCCCGTGCCGCCCTTTACCGCACGAACCAGCTCATCCTCAACCATGATCTTTACGGGATCCAGTCCTGTAGGATAATAAGCGCCCACGGGGCAGGTGATGATGATAAACTTATAGGAGCTTGCCATGTGAACTCCAAGTGCCGCCTCGTCTGAGAACATAAAGGGTCTGATGTAAAGGGATGTGTCCTTGCTGTGAGGGATCCAGTCCTTTTCCACTTTGACAAGTGCCTCTACCGCCTCGATGAAATCCTCCTCGGGGAATGCAGGCATGCAAAGTCTGGCGTTTGAATTGATCATGCGCTTTGCATTCATGTCAGGTCTGAATAAAAGGATGCGATCATCCTCAGTCCTATAGGCCTTGAGTCCCTCAAAGGTCTCCTGTGCATAGTGAAGTGTCACACATGCGGGATCCAAAAGGATGGGCGCATTGGGCTCGATCCTGGCATCGTGCCATCCCTGACCTTTTGTCCAGTCCATGACAAACATGTAGTCTGTCATGTACTTGCCGAAGCCAAGATGATTTTCATCTGCAGGCTTCTCCTTTAAAACTTCTCTTTCGATAAACTTGATATCCATGATTACCTCCTTATGTTTGTTTGTCTTTAAAAAAGAGTGGGACTGTAAGCCGGGTTCTGTCGTGTGCGGCCATCTATCTAGGCACTCCGTCACCGGGTGCTCAAGCGACCTACCCGAAGCGCAGCGGGCAACTGCATAGCTTCTGTCTGGTCTTGCTTCGGATGGGGTTTACACTGACCCACCATGTTACCATGATGGCGGTGAGCTCTTACCTCGCCATTTCACCCTTACCACACCTTTCCCCAAAAAGCATTGCCTTTCGGAAAAAATTGGGGTGGCGGTTTCATTTCTGTTGCACTTTCCCTGGAGTCACCTCCGCCGGACGTTATCCGGCATCCTGCCCTATGAAGCCCGGACTTTCCTCGTGCGCTTTCGCGCCCGCGACCGCATATCCCACTCCACGTCGGCACGGACTACGCTTTTGTTCGCGTCTCGTAAACTCGACGCTCACTTGTGCTCCGTCGTGCCTCCTTATCCCCAAAAATCTTCGATTTTCGGGGGCCCCATTTTGGGGTACCTATATCGCTACGTTACGGCTCCTTTTCCCCACAAAACTTCGTTTTGCGGGGGCCCCATTTTGGGGTTATCTCGCCAGAAGCTCCAGCACTTCCCCGATATACTGGGTGTGCATGTCGCCGTCGGCGTAGTAATTCTTATGAATATTGGGATCAAAAAACTCAGTATCCTTCATATCCAGCGCTGCGATCTTTCTGAGGATCAAAACAAAATTCCCTTCATCTATATAAGGTATGCCGCGATAATGATTGATGTTTAACCTGGCATTTTTGATCTTGTCCTCATCCCTGCCTGACACAGCACCAAGATATTTAAGAGAGCTCCTGTATTTCTCATCAAAAAAAGTAATGGAAAAGATATCGCTGCCATCCAGAAACTCCTTGGTATATCTGGACTCGCGGACATATACTGTGGCCACGTTTTTATTCCAAAGGCAGCCCATCCCGCCCCAGCTAATGGTCATGGCATTGGCCTTGCCGTCCTTTTCCGCAGTGAGGACTCCCCATCTTTTGCCTACAAGCTCAAACGGATTGATCTCTACGGTATCGATCGGATACGGTTGAAATGTATGCATAGAAAACCTCCTGTCACAAAATCCTAAAACATCAAAATAGATTATACTTAAAACAGGTCGAAAAAACAACAAAAAAAGAGACATGGACTGATCAGACTGTCCCTGTCTCTCTTTTAGCTAATTAGGCATCCCGGATAACATAAGCTTT
>CAMODS010000142.1 GCA_946611525.1 uncultured Lachnospiraceae bacterium
TTATCAGACAGATTCGAATAAACTTGAAAGGAGAGTGAAATGGAACAGAGAATTGAAGAGGTAATGAAGAAGTATTTTGGAAGAGGCATCGACCAGTGTACTGACGAGGAGATACAAAAGGGACTGCTGATCATGACCAAGGAAGAGTTGGCCAACCGCCCGAAGATAGATGGGAAAAAGAAGGTATACTACATTTCCGCAGAGTTTTTGATCGGAAAGCTTTTATCGAATAACCTGATCAACCTTGGAATGTATGATGAGGTAAAGGAGGCATTAAAGAAGCACAACAAGGATCTTTCGCTGATAGAAGAGCATGAGCCGGAGCCTTCTCTCGGAAACGGCGGACTGGGACGTCTTGCAGCATGCTTTTTGGACTCCATTGCCACCCTGGGACTTCCCGGAGATGGTGTGGGACTCAACTATCACTACGGCCTTTTTGAGCAGAAGTTTGAAAAACGTCTCCAGCATGAGCAAAAGAATCCCTGGATCACCCAGCATTGCTGGCTGAACCGCACGGCCAGAAGCTTTGCTGTGCCTTTTAGACGCTGCACGGTCCATTCTTCCATGTACGATATAGATATCCCCGGTTATGGACAGCAGGGAGTAAACAAGCTTCATCTTTTTGATCTTGATTCCGTAGATGAAAATATCGTAAATGGCGACACCATCAATTTTGATAAAAACGAGATAGAAAAGAACCTTACACTTTTCCTATATCCCGATGACAGTGACAGAGCCGGCCAGGTACTGCGTATATACCAGCAGTACTTTATGGTAAGTAACGCTGCACAGCTGATATTGGCAGAGACGGAAGAGAGGGGCGGCGATATACATCATCTCCACGAGTATGTGGCTATCCAGATCAATGATACCCATCCTTCGATGGTTATCCCTGAGCTTATCAGGCTTTTGCAGCTTCGCGGCTTTACCATGGATGAGGCTATCTCAGAGGTGAGAAAGACCTGTGCATATACCAACCACACCATTCTGGCAGAGGCACTGGAAAAGTGGCCCATGGATTACATGGAGGAGGTGGTTCCCCATCTTTTACCTATCATTCGTGAGCTTGATAACCGCATCCGCCGTGATGTGGCTGATCCTACCACTTATATTATTGACGATACAGGCCGTGTGCACATGGCCCACATGGATATCCACTACGGCTACTCAGTAAACGGTGTGGCTGCACTTCATACGGAGATCTTAAGAAAGAGCGAGCTTAGGAACTTCTCTAAGATCTATCCCGAGAAGTTTAACAACAAGACCAACGGCATCACCTTCAGACGCTGGCTGATGCACTGCAATCCCAAGCTTACGGCGCTTATCCGCGAGCTTGTGGGCGATGGCTTTTTAAAGGACGCGGATCAACTGGAAGGACTCATGAAGTACATTGATGATGCTGATGTTTTAAGCCGTCTCGAAGAGATCAAAACGGGTAACAAGAAAAAAGCTGCGGCTTACCTGAAGCAGACCCAGGGCATAGAGATCGATCCTAATTCCATCTATGATGTGCAGGTGAAGCGTCTCCATGAGTACAAGAGACAGCAGATGAACGCCCTTTACGCTATCTATAAGTATTTTGAGATCAAAAACGGCAACAAGCCCAAGCGTCCCATAACCATGATCTTTGGTGCAAAGGCCGCTCCCGCATATGTGATAGCAAAGGACATCATACATCTTATCATCTGCCTCCAGGATCTGGTGGCAAATGACCCTGAGGTGGCACCATATCTTCGTATAGTGATGATCGAAAACTACAATGTGGAAAAGGCAGGCATCATCATACCGGCTGCTGATGTTTCCGAGCAGATCTCTCTGGCAAGTAAGGAGGCATCGGGTACCTCCAACATGAAGTTCATGTTAAACGGTGCCGTGACTTTAGGAACCGATGACGGAGCCAATGTGGAGATCCACGATCTTGTGGGAGATGACAATATCTACATCTTTGGTGAGAAGTCAGATACTGTAATAAATCTCTATGACAAGAGCGCATACTGCTCCAGGAACTTCTATGACAATGATGAGCTCATCAAAAAGCTGGTGGACTTTATCATAAGTCCTGAGATAAAGGCTTTAGGATGCGAGGAGAACTTAAACCGCCTGCACCATGAGATCATCAGCAAGGACTGGTTTATGACCCTTTTGGACATCAGGGACTATATCCGCGTCAAGGATCAGATGATGAACGATTATGAGGACAGAAACCGTTGGAACAGGATGTGTCTGACCAATATTGCACATGCGGGCTTCTTCTCATCAGACCGTACCATTGCCGAGTACAATTCCGATATCTGGCACCTGAGATAAGAAATATCCCTGGCACGCCTAAAATGACATGGTAAAGCTTCTGTCATTCCGGGAGTCGCAAAGGGCCTATATATAGTTGTTGCGTATATAGATTAAATTATGATAAAATCGAGTGGGTGTGACAAATCCACTCGATTTTAATTTGGGAGGAAATATTATGGATAAAAGGGGCAGTTACGAATATGCTGACAGTGGAAGAAGGACAGAACGCAATAATAGAGCACTGATCATAGGCTTTAGCATCTTTGCTGCTTTTTTGATAATTGCAGGACTTGCCAGTGTTAAGACCGGCGCCATGGGTATGATGGGAGTGGTTATCGTCGGAGCCATTGGCATTATCGGGGACGTTGTTATGATATTGTTATATAAGAGGGATCCCCACAGTATGACGGCTGTCGGCTTTTCTGTTTTTTATCTGTATGCCATTTTGTTTGCCGGATTATTTTTCATGCGGATGAATTTCGTAATGATATTTTCACTGTTCCCTCTCATCGGTTATACTGCTTATTTCGATAAGAAGCTGGTTTTAAGAGGGGCTGCAGGGTGTATACTGATTTCTGTGGTATCACAAGCCATAGGTTTAGCTATAGGGAGTATACCCAATCCAACAGACGAGATCATGACACTGCTTTCGTATTGCATGGCTTGCCTAAGCTGCATACTTATTTCAAAAATGACCAGTGTATATATGAATGACACTGTCGGGAGCTTAGAGGAGCAGAAGGCAGAGGTTCACGATATGATGCAGGATGTGCTGTCTGTGGCAGGTGAGGTACGACGCGGCACTACTGATGTAATGGAGATAGTAGACAAGCTTACGGAGTCCACCAATACAGTTACCGGTGCTGTCCGGGAGATCAGTGAGGGCAACCTCAACACGGCTGAAAACGTTCAAAGCCAGACCCAGATGACTCAGAATATCCAAAATGCCATTGAAGATATTTTGGACAAGGCCAGGGATATGGTGGAGATAGCCCATGATTCCGAGGAGGTCAACGAGAACTCCATCACCATCATGGATAATCTTCGTTCACAGTCGGAGACCATCAGGGATACCAATAATGAGGTGGCGGCCACCATGAAGAGCCTTCAGGAAAAGGCAGGCTCTGTTAAGGGAGTTGTGGACACTATACTTTCTATTTCAAACCAGACCAACCTTTTGGCACTCAATGCATCCATTGAGTCTGCCCGTGCCGGTGAGGCGGGCAGGGGCTTTGCGGTTGTGGCTGATGAGATAAGGCAGCTTGCAGAAAAGACCAAGACCGAGACTGAGAATATAGCGGCAGTTATAGATGAGCTTTCCAAGAATGCTGAGGCGGCTGCCAGCGCAGTGGACAGCTCCGTGGAAGCCACCAATGCAGAGGAGAAGCTTATCGAGGATGCATCCGAGAGCTTTAATGCCATCAATGATGACATCAAGAATCTTACACGGAATATAAGCGACATAG
>CAMODS010000143.1 GCA_946611525.1 uncultured Lachnospiraceae bacterium
ACACGGAGGTGATCATAGACCGAGATACCGTGATAGAGTCCCTTGAAGAGGTGATAGCAGCACTTGGAACTTATGATATCACAACCATCCGTGCCAGTATGGGAATGTATCTCTGCTGCAAGGCCATCCGGGAGAGGACAGACGTCAGGGTGCTGCTTACCGGAGAGATATCGGATGAGATCTTTGGATACAAATACACCGATTTTGCTCCGGATGCCGAGGAGTTCCAGGCTGAAGCAGAGAAACGACTGCGTGAGCTTTATATGTATGATGTGCTCCGTGCTGACAGATGTATTTCGGTTCACTCCATGGAAGCCAGGGTACCCTTTGGAGATCTGGACTTTGTATCCTACGTCATGAGCATCGATCCTGCCATGAAGATGAATACCTACGGCAAAGGAAAGTACCTTTTGAGACATGCATTTGAAGGTGATGACCTGTTGCCACATGATCTTCTTTTCAGGGAAAAAGCCGCATTTTCGGACGCCGTGGGACATTCCATGGTGGACTACATCAAGGAATATGCCAATGAGTACTATTCCGACGAAGAATACGAAAGAGGCATTGCCGGATACGACTACGCTAAGCCCTTCACTAAAGAGTCTCTTTTATACAGGGAGCTTTTTGAAAAGTACTATCCCGGTCAGGCACACATGATCACCGGCTTTTGGATGCCAAACCCCACCTGGCCCGGATGCAACGTCAACGACCCCAGCGCGAGAGTGCTGTCAAATTATGGAAACAGTGGTGTGTAAAAAGGAGGAAATGTGAAATGAAGAACGTACCTGAAATCTTCGGAAGCAAAGTTTTCAACGACGCAGTGATGAAGGAGCGTCTCCCAAAGGACGTGTACAAGGCGCTGCACAAGACCATCGATGACGGAGAGCATCTCCAGATGGATCTGGCAAATGTACTGGCTGAGGCCATGAAAAACTGGGCAACGGAAAACGGAGCCACCCATTTTACACACTGGTTCCAGCCCATGACCGGCGTTACCGCCGAAAAGCATGACAGCTTTATCTCTCCGGAGACCGGCGGCAGGGTGATGATGGAGTTTTCCGGCAAGGAACTGGTAAAGGGTGAGCCTGATGCGTCAAGCTTTCCCTCAGGCGGACTTCGCGCCACCTTTGAGGCAAGGGGCTATACTGCATGGGATCCCACATCGTATGCCTTTATCAAGGATGACTGCCTGTGTATCCCCACAGCTTTTTGCTCCTACAGTGGAGAAGCACTGGATAAAAAGACTCCGCTGCTTCGCTCCATGCAGGCTCTTGATAAGCAGGCGATCCGCGTCCTCAGGCTTTTCGGAAACGAGGATGCAAAGCGTGTTATCACCACAGTTGGTCCAGAGCAGGAGTATTTTTTGATAGACACAGAAGTATATAAAAAGAGGCCGGATCTCATCTATACCGGGCGCACGCTTTTCGGCTCCCGTCCGCCAAAGGGGCAGGAGCTGGATGACCACTATTTTGGCAAGATCAAGCCCCGGGTAAAGGAGTTTATGGCAGATCTGGATGAAGAGCTTTGGAAGCTTGGAATATATGCAAAGACCGA
Organism: uncultured Lachnospiraceae bacterium; assembly: GCA_946611525.1. Classification (GTDB taxonomy): domain Bacteria; phylum Bacillota; class Clostridia; order Lachnospirales; family Lachnospiraceae; genus JAILEN01. The sequence continues at coordinate 1,555 of CAMODS010000143.1, forward strand.
GCATAACGAGGTGGCTCCCGCACAGCATGAGCTGGCACCGGTATTCTCTACCACAAATATTGCCACCGATCATAACCAGTTGACCATGGAGCTTTTAAAAACAGTTGCGAAAAGACACGGTATGACCTGTCTTTTGCATGAGAAGCCCTTTGCAGGAGTAAACGGCTCCGGCAAGCACAACAACTGGTCAATTTCGACAGACACCGGAGTAAACCTCCTGGAACCCGGAGCGACTCCTTCCCAAAATGCACAGTTTCTCCTATTCCTGGTAGCTGTGATAAAAGCCGTAGATGAATATCAGGGTTTGCTCCGTATGTCTGTTGCAAGTGCCGGCAATGATCACCGGCTGGGGGCAAATGAAGCTCCCCCGGCGATCATGTCGGTGTTTATCGGAGAGGAGCTGGAGGCTGTGCTTTCCTCCATCGAAGAGGGCACGGACTATCACGACAAGAAAAAGAAACTGATGTCCATTGGGGCCACGGTGCTGCCCCATATTCCAAAGGACAAGACAGACAGGAACAGGACTTCACCCTTTGCCTTTACCGGTAACAAGTTTGAGTTTCGAAGCGTAGGTTCAGAGGACTCCATTGCAGGCTGTAATATCGTTTTAAACACCATTGTGGCTGAGGCCCTTGCGGAGTACGCTGACAGGCTGGAGGGTGCGGCAGACTTCGATTCAGCACTCTCAGAGCTTATCCATGATGAGGTGGTAGCTCACAAGCGTATTTTGTTCAATGGCAACGGATATGGCGAGGAATGGGTCGAGGAAGCCCAAAAGAGGGGACTTTTAAACTTAAAGTCCACACCGGAGGCCCTGGCGCAATTCTCCGTGCCAAAGAACATGGAGGTCTTTATTAAAAACGGTGTTTATACCGAGACCGAGATCTTGGCAAGGCAGGAAATTTTGCTGGAAAACTATTACAAGACCATCAATATAGAGGCACAGACTCTTTCCATGATGGCAAAGAGAAATATCATGGGGGCTGCCTTAAAGTATGAGAAGGCTCTGGCAGATACCATTGTGGCCAAAAAGGGTGCATCGGCAGCTATTTCCACTGAAACAGAGGAGAGGCAGCTTTCTAAGATGTCTGATCTGGTATCCGATCTGGCTAAGAGGCTGGATAAACTCTCAGCTGATATGGCAAAGGAGGATGAGATGACAGATGTGGCAGAGCTAGCGACATATCACCGCGAGACCATAAATGAGTCCATGCATGGCGTCCGCGAGGTGGTGGATGAGATGGAGACACTGATCCCCCTTGATATCTGGCCATATCCTACATACGGGCAGATACTTTACTCGGTAAGATAATAACAGGGGAGATCCTTCTGTAAATAAGTTAGTCAAAGGCGACTTACAGCTATGAGTTGTAAGTCGTTTTTTTAATAAAAGATCCTGTCATCCTGAGCGAAGCGAAGGATCTTAAAGAAAGCGAGGTAGGAAATATGATCACACAGGAATTAATGGATTATGTGGGAAGCGAAGTCTATGGCGTCTGGTTTCTGATCGGCGCGGCGCTGGTGTTCTGGATGCAGGCGGGGTTTGCCATGTGCGAGTCCGGCTTTACCCGGGCCAAAAATGCCGGCAATATCATTATGAAAAACCTGATGGATTTTTGCATCGGCACACTTATGTGGTTTATCTGCGGAGCATCCCTTATGCTGGGTGAAAACATCCTGGGCGGGTTTGCCGGAGGTTTAAGCTTTGATGTATTTTCAAACTACAAAAACTTTGATTACTCTGCTTTTGTGTTTAACCTGGTATTCTGTGCCACCACAGCCACCATCGTATCCGGCGCCATGGCAGAGAGGACAAAGTTTTCAAGCTATTGCATCTATTCAGCCATTATTTCGGCTATAATCTATCCCGTTGAGGCGCACTGGACCTGGGGCGGCGGCTTTTTGGCACAGTGGGGCTTCCATGACTATGCCGGATCAAACTGTATACACATGGTAGGTGGTATCTGTGCCCTTGTCGGAGCCTGGATGCTGGGACCCCGTATCGGAAAGTTTGAAAAAGATGGTGACGGAAGGATTACAAAGGTAAATGCATTTCCGGGACATAACCTGGTCATCGCAGCCTTAGGAGTATTTATACTTTGGCTCGGCTGGTATGGCTTCAACGGTGCAGCTGCAACGGATGTGGCAACCCTTGGCTCTGTATTTTTGACCACCACGGTAGC
>CAMODS010000144.1 GCA_946611525.1 uncultured Lachnospiraceae bacterium
GCGTGAGCCTATGGGCTGTACGGCGGACCGGTTTTGGTGCTGGACTACGGCACGGCTACCACCTATGACCTTGTGGATGAGAGTGGCGCTTTTGTGGCGGGAGTCACAGCTCCCGGCATACGTATGTCAGCAAAGGCACTGTGGCAGGACGCGGCAAAGCTGCCTGAGGTAGAGATCATAAAGCCCCCTTCGATCCTGGCAAAGGAGACTGTAAGCTCCATGCAGGCAGGTCTGGTGTATGGTCAGATAGGTCAGACAGAGTATGTGGTCAGGCGTATGATAGAGGAGTCAGGATATAAAAATGTGAAGGTGGTGGCCACCGGCGGCCTGGGAGGCATGATCTATGAGGAGGCCAAGTGCATAGATGTATACAACCCGGATCTGACCCTCATTGGTATCCGCATGGTCTTTGAGAAGCAGGATAGGAAAAGATGACAGATATTATCAGACCTATTTCGATAGGTGATGTGAGAATACCCAACAATCTGATCTTGGCACCCATGGCAGGCGTTACCGACCTGCCATTTCGTTTGTTGTGCAAGGAGCAGGGCGCCGGCCTTTTGTGCATGGAGATGATCAGCGCCAAGGCAGTGACCTATCACAATAAAAAAACGGATGCCATGATAGAGACGGATCCGGCTGAGCATCCCGTGTCTCTGCAGATCTTTGGCTGCGAGCCGGATGTTATGGCAGAGGCCGCCAAAATGATAGAGGATCGTGATTTCGACATTTTAGACATAAACATGGGCTGCCCTGTGCCAAAGGTGGTAAACAACGGCGAGGGTTCAGCACTCATGAAGGATCCGAAGCTGGTGGAGCAGATAGTTTCTGCCGTGTCATCTGCAGTTAAAAAGCCGGTTACCGTAAAGATCAGACGGGGTTTTGACGAGGCTCATATCAATGCAGTGGAAGTGGCCCTGGCAGCAGAGGCCGGAGGGGCGCGTGCCATAGCGGTACATGGTCGCACCAGAGAACAGTATTACTCCGGACAGGCCCACTGGGATATCATAGCGTCGGTAAAGTCCGCTGTGTCGGTGCCTGTTTTCGGGAATGGGGATATAAAGAGCTTTGATGACGTGCGCCGAATGTATGAGGAGACCGGGTGCGATGGCTTTATGATAGGAAGAGCCGCCCAGGGAGATCCCTGGATCTTTTCGAGGATACTTAAGGGAGCAGAGAACGGAAGTGAGCCCCCAAGACCCGAAGCAAGCGAGATGTGCGAGATGCTTTTGCGCCATGCCAGAAGCCAGATCAGCTACCGGGGAGAGCATATGGGTATCCGGGAGATGAGGAAGCATGCTGCCTGGTACACCACAGGATATAAAAATGCCTCCCGCTTAAGGGGAAGGCTTTGCTCTGTGGAAACGTACGAGGAACTGGAAGCCTTGACAAAGGAGATTGGTTAGTATAAAATGTTGTGGCTGCGTGAGCAGACGTTATTTTGATTATGATCGCTATCATAACAGAAAGGATAGGGTGCTATGGAAACAAAAAAGCATGTAATGACATATGAAGGTGTAAAACAGCTTGAAGAGGAATTACAGGATCTGAAGGTAGTCAAGCGTAAGGAAATTGCCGAGAAGATCAAGGAGGCCAGAGAGCAGGGAGACCTATCCGAGAATGCTGAGTATGATGCAGCCAAGGATGAGCAGAGAGACATTGAGGCTCGTATCGAGCAGATCGAGGCCATTCTTAAAAATGTCGAGGTTGTAGTTGAGGAAGAAGTCGAGACCGACAAGATAAATATCGGCGCAAAGGTTAAGATCTTAGACATAGAGTTTAATGAGGAATTAGAGTACAAGATCGTAGGATCTACTGAGGCCAACAGCTTAAAGGGCAAGATCTCCAATGAGAGTCCTGTGGGACATGCACTTCTTGGTGCTAAGGTTGGTGATACGGTTACGGCAGTGACTGAGGCAGGAGAGTTCAAGTACAAGGTACTCGAGATACAGAAGTCCAATTAAGAGTGATTGACCCGTGTCGGCTTCGATGCGGGTTTTTAATTAACGCCGGGTTCTTCGCCAAAGCGGCGCAGTGGTTTGTCATTCTGAGCGAAGCGAAGGATCTTATAAGGAGGAAAACATGGCAGGTGTAAAGAACCAGGTACAGCAGGATGAAAGTCAGCTTTTAAAGGTAAGACGCGAAAAGCTTTCTGCTCTGCAGGAGGCAGGACGCGATCCATTTTTGATCACAAAATATGACGTGACTCATCATTCCGATGAGGCCAGGGCACAGTATGAGGCTCATGAAGCGGAGCTTTTAAAGGACTATGTGGAGCCCGAGCTTACTGAGCCTGCAGAGGATGCGGACAATGAGACCATCAGCGCATACCGCCAGGCTAAAAAGGAAGCTTACAATAAGAGAAGAGAGCTTTTGGATGCTTCCCCCATCAATGTTTCCGTGGCCGGCCGCATGATGTTCAAGCGTGTCATGGGCAAGGCTTCTTTTGCAAATATCCGTGATCTTCGTGGGGATATCCAGATCTATGCCTCAAAGGATGCTTTGGGAGAGGAGTCCTACGGAGAGTTTAAAAAGTCAGATATCGGTGATATTTACGGAGTAAAGGGTTATGTGTTCAGGACCATGACCGGAGAGATCTCCATCCACGCCACAGAGCTTACTCTTTTGTCAAAGTCTCTGCAGATCCTGCCGGAGAAGTTCCATGGCATCACAGACAGTGATCTTCGCTATCGTCAGCGCTATGTGGATCTCATCATGAACCCAGAGGTTCGCGACACTTTTGTAAAGCGTTCACAGGTGATAAAGGAGATCAGACGGTTTTTGGATGACAGAGGCTTTATGGAGGTGGAGACTCCCATGCTTGTCTCCAACCCCGGTGGTGCTGCAGCCCGTCCTTTTGAGACACATTACAATGCACTGGATGAGGATGTAAAGCTTCGTATTTCTCTCGAGCTTTACTTAAAGCGCCTGATCGTAGGCGGCTTAGAGCGCGTGTACGAGATAGGCCGCGTGTTTAGAAATGAGGGTGTGGATACCCGTCACAATCCTGAGTTTACACTGATGGAGCTGTATCAGGCATATACTGATTATTACGGCATGATGGAGCTGACAGAGGCTATGTTCAAGCACCTGGCTGAAAAGGTAGTGGGATCCACCAAGTTCAAGTATGGTGATGTGGAGCTTGACTTTGGCAAGCCCTTTGAGCGTATCACCATGACCGAGTGTGTGAAAAAGTACTCCGGCGTAGACTTTGACGAGATCCATACCGACGAGGAGGCCAAGGCCATCGCCAAGGAAAAGGGCGTGGAGTACGAAGAGCGCCACAAGAAGGGCGACATAGTTAACCTCTTCTTCGAGGAGTTCTGTGAGAAGGAGCTGATCCAGCCTACCTTTGTTATGGATCATCCCCTGGCCATCTCACCTCTTACGAAAAAGAAGCCCGAGGATCCAGAAAAGGTGGAGCGCTTTGAGCTTTTCATCAATACCTGGGAGATGTGCAATGCCTACTCAGAGCTCAACGATCCCATCGATCAGAGAAAGCGCTTCGAGGCCCAGGAGGAGGCCTTTGCTGCCGGTGACGACGAGGCCGAGCACACCGACGAGGACTTCCTCAACGCCCTTTCCGTAGGTATGCCCCCCACAGGTGGCATCGGCTACGGCATCGATCGTCTGGTGATGCTTCTGACCGACAGCCAGGCGATAAGGGAT
>CAMODS010000145.1 GCA_946611525.1 uncultured Lachnospiraceae bacterium
ACTGTACGGTATCACCATGCAGGAAAAGGGCGTGTCTACTCTGGTGTCGGTGAACCTTATAGAAAACGACCTGGACGAGTAATTGTCATTCTGAGTGTTTAAAAGATAGGGGAAATGGTTTGATAAGTGGCAGGATTAAAAAAATAAATGCGCTTTTTTTGGCCCTTTTGGTGCTGTCTGTTTTGACGGTAAGTATCACCGCTTTTGCAGGAGATACTGAGGAGATCACATCAAAGGCCCAGCTCAATGAACCGGGCAGAAAGATCGGCTGCGGTGTGGGCAGTGCTGCCATGGTGATAGTGGAAAAGGAGCTGCCCAATGCCACCATAGTCTATATGGAGGGCAATGAGGGCTACGAGGCAGTAGCCCAGGGGAAGCTGGACGCCTATGCCTATGACCGCAGGCAGATGCAGCTGGCCATAGACAGCGGACGAAAGGGCGTGCGGCTTTTGGATGAAAGCATGGAGGAAAAGGTCCACGTTGCTGCAGGCATTTCTCCCAAAAGCCAGATACCGGATCTTGAGAACAAGCTCAATGATTTTATACGCACCTTAAAGGACGACGGCACTATCGATGAGATGTATGACCGATGGGTGATACAAAAGGATGAGACGATGCCGCAGATAGCTCTGCCTGAGAATGCGGACATCCATCTGGTGGTGGGTACCTCCGGACTGGTGCCGCCTCACAGCTACTACAAAGGTCCGGCTCTTAACGGCTTTGATATCGAGCTGGCCTACCGTTTTGCGGCCTATCTTGGAGCTGATGTGGAGTTCAAGGTCTACGACTACGGCGCCATCATCCCGGCAGCAGTCAGCGGTGACGTGGACTGTATCATGGCAAATCTCAACGTTACGCCGGAGCGGGCGTCATCCCTTCCTTTTTCCGAGGATATCTACGAGGAGAACATTGGCCTTATGGTAAGGGACGCCTCATCAAGGGGCGGTGACTTTTTTGATTCTCTTCGATCCAGTTTTGAAAAGACCTTTATCAGGGAAGACAGATGGCTCCTTTTTATTAGGGGTATCCTGACTACACTTATTATCACTGTTCTTTCCATCATAACCGGCACCGTGACCGGTTTTTTGGTATTCATGGCCTGCAAGGATGGCAATCCCGTGGCAAACCATGTCACGGCCTTTTGTCTTTGGCTGGTGCAGGGTATGCCGGTGGTTGTGCTTCTTATGATCCTTTATTACATAGTCTTTGGCAACGTCTCCGTCAACGGAGTTTTTGTATCCGTTTTGGCCTTTACCCTGACCTTTGGTGCAGGTGTGTTTGGGCTTTTGAAAATGGGAGTGGGTGCAGTGGACGATGGACAGTACGAGGCGGCCTATGCACTGGGCTATTCTAAAAACAGGACATTTTTCAAGATCATTCTGCCCCAGGCCCTGCCCCATGTGATGCCGGCCTACAAGGGCGAGATAGTGGCGCTGATAAAGGCCACGGCCATCGTGGGATACATAGCGGTGCAGGACCTTACCAAGATGGGGGATATAGTCAGGGCCAGGACCTACGAGGCCTTTTTCCCTCTTATAGCCATAGCGGTGATTTACTTTGTACTGGAGGCTTTTATCGGTTATTTTATAAGCCGGCTGGACATATGCTTCGAACCCAAAAAGAGAGGCAAAGATGAGATCTTAAGGGGGATAGACACGCATGATCAGGATTGAGAATCTAAGAAAAGAATATCCAAATGCTGTTCCTCTTAAGGATGTAAGTGTCGAGATCCACGATGGGGACGTGATATCCATAATCGGACCTTCGGGCACCGGAAAGAGCACCCTGCTTAGGAGCATCAATATGCTGGAGGCACCCACCTCGGGACATATCTGGATAGACGACACCGAGGTCACGGCTCCGGATTGTGATCTGGAAAACATAAGAAAGCGGATGGGCATGGTCTTCCAGTCCTTTAATCTTTTCGGACATATGACGGTCATTGAAAATGTCATGGCTCCGCCCATGGACCTTTTGAAAAAAAGCGGACAGGAGGCCTATGATAAGGGAATGGAGCTGCTTAGGACAGTGGGACTTTCTGACAAGGCGCTTAACTATCCCGACGAGCTTTCCGGCGGACAAAAGCAGCGTATAGCCATAGCCCGGACTCTGGCCATGGATCCGGACATCATACTTATGGATGAGCCCACCAGCGCCCTGGATCCCACCATGGTGGGAGAGGTGCAGGCAGTCATCAGCGACCTGGCCAAGACCGGCAAGACCCTTCTTATAGTAACTCACGAGATGAAGTTTGCGAGAAGCATCTGCAATCGGGTGTTTTTCATGGATGGCGGAGAGATCTATGAGGACGGTCCTCCCGAGCAGGTATTTGATGCACCTGTCCGTGAAAAGACCCGCCGCTTTGTGGGACGGTTCAAGGTGTTGGAGCTTAGGGTTGAAAAGAAGGAATACGATTACCTTGGGACCCAGACAGTTATTGAGGAGTACTGTGTGAAAAACAGGATCCCCTATCATATGTCAAAGCATATCCATCTCATATTTGAGGAAGTGGTGCAGCAGAATATTGTGGCGGCCTATGATGCTCCCGATATTTTTGTCGTGATCGAGTATTCGGATGATGAACGGGCTTCTATCACTATAGATTATAAGGGGGCGGAATATGATGTTTTCACCAAAGGAGACGAGCTGTCCCTGAAGGTACTTAAGACCGCCATCAGTGAACACGAATACACCTATGATGCTTCCCGGGAATACGCCAACAGGCTTGAGATAGAGATAGTATGAGAGGGATACCGGTGAAAAAAAACGATATGATCCTTATCAGTGTCATCGCTGTTTTGGCGCTGGCACTGTTTGCTTTTACAAATATGACCGGACAAACCGGGGCCTATGCCGTGATCAGTGTGGATGGGAGTGAAATAAAGCGCCTGCCGCTTTTTGAGGATACATCCTATACCATCGAGGGTGTAGGCGGTCACAATGACCTGGTGATAGAGGATGGTGAGGCGTATCTTACTGATGCGGACTGTCCGGACAGGCTCTGTGTAAAGATGGGGAAGATATCTAAAAACGGCGAGTCCATAATCTGCCTGCCACATAAGGTGGTGGTGGAGATCTCAGGCGGCAAAGATAATGATGTGGACTTGATGGTGAAGTAATATGAAACCAAAAGTAATAGCCACCTACGGCATGATGATCGCCCTGGCTATGGTGCTGTCATTTTTGGAGAGTATGCTGCCTGCCTTTGTGGCCATCCCGGGAGTGAAGCTGGGGCTGACCAACCTGGTGGTGATGGTGGCACTTTACAGGATGAAGCCAGCCGACGCGGTGATAATAAATGTCATAAGGATAATATTGGTAGGCCTTACCTTTGGCAACGCCTTTTCGATGGTGTACAGTCTTTTTGGTGGGGTGATAAGCTTTGTCGTTATGTGGTTCTTGTTTCGCACGGGGAAGTTTTCCCAGACAGGAGTGGGCGCCGCCGGTGGTGTGGCTCACAACCTGGGGCAGATCATCGTTGCCATGATCGTGATGAAGACTACCGGTGTGGTGTTTTACCTCCCGGTGCTCATTGCCTCCGGCCTTATCGCCGGCGTGGTGATCGGAGTTTTGTGTGGCCTTGTGGTCGCCCGCCTGCCAGACCCCCCGTCTGACCAGACTTTTCTTTAATACAATAAAGTGATATAATATGCCCGTTGCAGCTTGCTG
>CAMODS010000146.1 GCA_946611525.1 uncultured Lachnospiraceae bacterium
CCTGAGATAATGACGTATCAGCCATCACTTGTCTCCTCTCTTATCACTGATGTAACGCGAACGGCGTAATTCTGTCCGGATGATCCGGGCAATGCCGTGAATTTTTTGATATCTCCCACAAATACATCCAGCTCATCATCCACCTTTTTATCCAGTCTGATGATATCCCCTGGCACCAGCGTCGAAAAGTCACTGACACTGATGGTACTCCTGCCGAGTATAGCCGTAATGGGCACCTCTGCTTTGGTGATAAGAGACTCGATGTCGGATGAAAACTCTTCATCGGTAGCCTCCTGCATGCTTGAATACCAAAACTTGGTATTGAGCTTTTCCATTACAGGCTCTAAAGTGATGTAGGGAAGGCACAGATTTATAAGTCCCTCCACATCTCCTATCTTTATGTTTATGGTGACGATAGCGATCATCTCCGTAGGGGAAATGATCTGTGCAAACTGAGGGTTGGTCTCGATGCGCTCAAGTCGGGGATCCACGTCCAAAACATTCTCCCATGGCTCACGCATGAGCTCCACACATGTGATCATAATACGCTCAATGATCAAAAGTTCTATCTCGGAAAACTCCCTGCTTTTTTCCAGAGGTTCTCCCTCTCCTCCAAGCATACGGTCTATTATAGCATATCCCAGCTTGGTAGCCATCTCCATGATAATATTGCCCTTAAGCGGGGCAAAATCTATAATACCCAAAAGTACCGGGTTTGACAAGGCGTTTGAAAACTCCATATAGGTAACTGCCTCGGAGTTCATCACCTCTACCTGAATATTCTTGCGCAGGTAAACCGGCAGGCTGGTTGAAAGTGCACGACCATAGTTGTCGTAAATGATCTCGAGGGTTCGAAGGTGTTCCTTGGAAAACTTGGAAGGGCGGGCAAAATCGTAGTCCTTGACCGTGTTTTCCTTGGTCTTTTTCATCTCCTCTACATCAACGTCACCATTATTAAGCGCTTTTAAGAGGTCATCTATTTCATTTTGTGATAAAACATCACTCATTAGTAATCTCCATTACTGGTAGGTAACGCTTGCGAAGCCCACCTCAGCAATAAATGTATTATCCCCAAACATGATATTAAGCTGATCCCTGATGTCATTAAGCAGTGCATCGGGATTGTCCTTTACCTCCTCAATGGTGTACTTGGACACCGTGGAGTTGATCTTTGCTTTGATCTGGGCATCGTACTGTGCAGTGGAATCTCCGCCGTAGGTGCCATATACCTCACTCTCCGTATTCTCGGAAAGTGTGATGGATGCTACGATAAAGTGATCCTTGCCATCTGCACTGTCGCGAAGGTTGATGGTCATGGTCTCACCACCGTTAACACCGTAAGCATTGATCTTGTCGATGGGTACGGTAGATGCCAGATCCAACTCATTGCCGGCAGCGGTATCCAGATCTATGGCCTGCGCCACCTTGGACACAAGTGAATTAACGTTATTCACCTCCGGTACTACTGCGAACACCATTATCGCTGTCAGTATCAGGTTCACCAGACAAAGTACCAGTGTCACTATTGTCAGCAGACTCTTCTTCATTGGTCGTCTCCTCCTGAGATGTATTATCTAAAGCCGTGGTCTCGGACTGATTCGGCTCCGTAGTCTCGGACTGTTTTGACTCCGTATCCCCGGACTGCTTAACCTCCGTGGAACCGTCGGCCTCCACCTCCATTTGATTTGTATCAAAAGTGTTGTATATCTTGATCTCTACACGCCTGTTTCGGGCTCTGCCCTCTGAAGTGGCATTGTCAGCCACAGGCTCGTACTCTCCACGCCCCGCCGATACTATATGTGCCGGATCAAGTGTTGTGTTGTGCCGGATCATATTGGCTACCGATAAGGCTCTGTACATGGACAAAACGTCATTGTCCTCGTATTTGGCGGAATGAATGGGCACATTGTCCGTATGCCCGTCAACCTCTATCAGATTCTCTCCGTAGATGTTTAGAACCTTGGAGAGATTCTCAACCAATGGTATGGCTTCTTTTCTCAGATCCGACTGGCCGGAATCGAAAAGCAAGGCTCCATTCATGGTAATCCTGACGTATTGGCCGTTGAAATCAACCTCTATCATATCCTGGATACCGTACTGGGTAGCCAGCGCCTCGATCTTTTCAGCCATAGCCTCGCTCTCGGAAAGCTTCTCCTGCTGGATCTGATCCACCAGTTCCTCCATGGCCTCCTGCATGATCTCCTGGTCGAACTTACCCTGGCCCTCAGCCTGTCCGCCCGGGGGCTCCTGTCCCTCCTCATCCAGGTCTCCTGCGTCTATCTCATCCTCGCCGTCACCATCACTCATGGTATCGCCGAAATAATTGGCAAATTCCGGAAGCTGTGAAATACCAGAGGATATCATCACGCCCTCTGTAAGTGTAGCTCCTCCTGAAGGTAAAATGGAAAATGCCTCCTGGAAGGAATTGATCACTATCTCAAACTTCTCTGCATCAACCGTGGACATAGAGAAAAGCAACACGAAGAAGCAAAGAAGCAGATTCATCAAGTCGGAGAAGGTCGCCATCCATGCCGGCGCACCGGCGGGGGGATCTTCCTGCTTTTGTTTGCCCATGCTTACTCACCACCCTCTTGCTCACCTACGCTGCCGCGATCAGCGGGAGCCAGATAGGTCTTGAGCTTTTCCTCAATAACCCTGGGGTTTTCACCTGCCTGTATGGATAAAAGTCCCTCCACGGCTACGGTCTTGACCATAACCTCAAGGTCGTTGTTGACACCGAGCTTACCGGCGGTAGGGTTACACAGCCAGTTAGCGATAAGCGATCCATAAAGTGTGGTAAGCAATGCAACTGCCATGTTAGGTCCGATAGTGGACACGTCATCCAGCTTTTTAAGCATGTTAACCAGTCCGATCAGGGTACCGATCATACCCCACGCAGGACCAAGCTCAGCCCACTTCTCCCAGATCTTGATGTTTTTCTTGTGGCGGGCCTCCATGGTATCCAGATCGGTCTCCAAAATTGCACGTACCAGATCGGCATCCGTACCGTCTACGACAAGCATGATGCCTTTTTTCAAAAACTCGTCCTCAATGCTGTTGGCCTGTTCTTCGAGAGCCAGAAGTCCCTCTTTTCGGGCCACATTGGACATGTCTATGATCATCTTAATGACTTCGGAAGGGTCGGTATTGGGAGGTTCCTTGATAGAAAGGCCGATAGTCTTCATGCCGTTGATATAGTCGGCCATCTTGTTGTTACCCATGGTACCAACCACGGATCCTCCGATGGTGATGATAACCGAAGGGATGTCAACGAAGTTACCAAGGGCTGCTACACCACCTGATGACACGATACCGAAAACAACAAGGACTACACCACCTGCCAGTGCTATGAGGGACGCTATATCCAAAACAAACTACCTCTCGTGAAACATCAAAATACGGTCTGGTAAAGTACATAAAAATACACAGACCAAAACTCATAGACAATTTTAATATATTTTTTTCTTATTGTCTATAATTTTTATATAAAAATTCTTTATTTTGTGGAATTATTTGCATTTTTTTATTTTAAAACGCAAGATATAGT
>CAMODS010000147.1 GCA_946611525.1 uncultured Lachnospiraceae bacterium
AAAAGACTCCGGGAGAATGACTCTCCCGGAGTTTTATACTATTTCAGATCCTTCAGCACGAAGCCGGGCAGGCGGTCTTTTAGGACTGCAAATGAGTTGATATAACCATACTCACGGTTATATAACTGCAGCCTTATATATCCGGTGCGGTCGGCAAAAGGCATATCGTAATCTGCTCCGTAGAGCGAGCCCCGTCCGGCAGACAAAAGTATCTCTTTTATCTCCTCGGGTCTGGTGTAGGAAATGCTCTCTGTGGCATCGGGAGAGGAACTGCTTTCCACTCCATAGCTGGAGGTCACCTCATCCGCATAGAAGCTTCTCTCCACATCTATCTGGCTGACACTTCCTAAGATGGCATTGACATATTGCTCATACTGCTTTTCATCCACCGTTACACCATGCTCTGCAAAAAAGGCAAGCGTCCTTTTATAATTGGCAAAGACGGGATAGTTCAGACTCCTGTAGTTTTTGTTTTCCGTCTCACCTGTGAGGGTGGCCCTTAAAACCACATGCTCATTTTGGATGGTATCATAGTCAAAATACTCATCTATGTCTGCTGTATATACTTCAAGGAATTCGTTGAAAAGCGCCTTTGCTTCATCGGTGGACATGTCCTTTTCGACAAGATCCACAGAGCCGTATGAGTAGTTTAAGTCCGCTCCGGATAGTCCGGTCTCTGCATTGAACTGGATCTCGGAAACCATCTCATCCGCAAGGCTCTTGGAATAAGGCAGACCCACAAAGCCCTCTGCATATCCATCCTCACCTAAGATGGTATTCATAAGAGAAGCATCCACGTCAAAGGGAATAGTCACACGTCTGACGATCCTCTTGCCGTTTTTCATATCGTAGGACATTATTACTGAGGTGCCGGGGGCATCGTAGTTATCCTTACTTGTCGAGACGGTGTACTCCATTCCGATACGAGCAAGCTCAATGGCCGCCTCAGTATCCTTTATCTTCATAGCCTCACGGGCATTCTCATCATCGGATAATGTGCCGTAGGAATTATAGTTGTCCCTGAAGTCCGTGTAGGAATCCGGCGTCATGGAAACGCTCTCCACCTTTGACTCAGCCGGCACATAGGAATCGTATCCAAAGATATCGTACCTGAATCCTGCTATGATCAAAAGGCAGCCCACAAAGATCAGGGGCATATGCCAGGCCCGGCGGAAGATACTTTTTACATTGAGAGCAAAAATACCCTCTGCCACCACGCATACCGCAAAGATACCCACCAGCATGGCAAACATGCCTGATACGGTAAAGGGTGAATAGTCGCCCATTATGCCGTTTACCATAAGCTCCATGCCGATGCCTGCCACCACTGCCGTCACGATCTTGTACACGTTTTCCATAGGTGAAATGGCAACGGACTTTCCTGCGCTCTCGTTTTTTCTCACCTTAAACACAGCATAAGCCACTGCAAAATAAACCGCCGCCATGACAAGGTTTATGACAAGTCCGGGAAGCTGGGAGGTAAAGGTATTACCCACCCATGCCAGGGTAAGATCAGGCTGTGAAAAGCTGTCATCCGGCATGTAATGTATATAGTTTAAAACAGGTGTGGTGATACCAAAGCCAAGTGGAGCAAAATCCTCAAAAAAGGTCTTGAAATAAATACTCGAAAGTCCCAGTATCAGCAGTCTCACAAAGACCTCCGCCAGCATGAAAAATGCAATTGAGCAAAAAGCGGCAAACAGATTTCCGCATAGGATCGTGGCAAAGATCGTGATGGTGTATATCGACAAAAACTGGACCGTCATGCTCAAAAAGCCACACAGTACTGAGGGGATAAGCGCCGCAAAAAAGGCTCCCCTGGCTGCCGCTATAATGATACCAAGCACCAGTCCGCATCCGTAGATGCATAAAAACTGAAGGATGCCGTTTACATATATGTTTACAAAGCGTGACATCTTTTTTACAGGCTGTGAAAAATAAAAGTCCACCTTTTTGCTGTCAAACAAAAACACAAAGCCCTGCATGCCCAAAAAAACTGCCATCACCGACACCAGACCATAGTTGTAGGAGCTCAGTCCCAAAAAGTGATCAGCCGCATTGTGCAGGTCAACCAAAAGTCTCGCCTTTGTGCTGTATGCGGGATCGTAGTTGCCGTAAACTATATTAAGTGTGATAAGCTCTATCACCCCAAACCACAGGAAGGCAAAAAGGCCCAAAAGCGCCGTAAGCCATGTGCGGTTTTTGCTGATGGATCCCTGGAGGCTGTTAGCCCTCGATGATCTTTTTAATGTCATAACCGACCACCTCCGTTTCACTGATAAATATCTCTTCAAGGGTCAGGGGAAGCACTTCAAAAAGCAGCATCTCCACGCCTCTGAAATTGTCCTCAACCGTCTCCCGGGGCTCATTTACGGTGTAATTGTACACACGCCCCTGGTTACTCTTTATGAGGATGTCCATGTTCTCCTCGGCTGCAACCCTGTCCTCATCATTTTTAAAGACGCACTGGATCTTGCTGACTGACACCTTCATGTCATTTAGATCACGATCAAAAAGCACGCCGCCCTGATGCAAAAGCCCCACGTGGTCACAAATGTCCTCAAGCTCTCTTAGGTTGTGGGAGGTCAAAATGGGAGTAAGCCCCCTATCCTCCATATCCTTTGCAAAAAGACTCTTTGCCGCCTGGCGCATCACGGGATCAAGGCCGTCAAAGGTCTCGTCACAAAGAAGATACTTTGTGCCCGCACAGATGCCTATTATGATGGAAAGCTGCTTTTTCATTCCCTTTGAATATGCAGCTATCTTTTTCGTCCTGTCCAAATGGAAGTTTTCCATCAGATATACAAAACGATCCATGGAAAAAGTCTCGGGATAAACTCCCTCATAGTACTTTGCCATGTCATCCGCTGTGGCAGCCGGAAAATAATACGGATCATCCGGAATAAAAAACACATTCTTTTTTACTTCGGGATTGTCATATACCTGCTGGCCATCCACCATGATCTCACCACTGTCTGCCACAAGAACTCCGGCCATCATACGAAGGAGGGTGGACTTGCCGGCACCGTTGGTACCCACCAGCCCGAAGACCTCATGCTCGGACATGTTCATGGTGAGATTGTCCACGGCAAAAGTCTTGCCGTCATATGATTTTCTCACATTGTTAATACTGATCATTTCTCAATCCTCCCCAGTGCTTCATCCACCAGCTCCTTAAGGTTCAATGAAAACTCCTTTGCCTCACGAAGCACCGAAACCAGCTTGTCGAGTATTTCATTTTTGTGATTTTCCACAAGGGTATCCCCACCCCGGACAAAGTTGCCCTTGCCACGGACAGTGTAGATATAGCCCTCCCGCTCCAAAAGAGCATATGCCTTTTGCACGGTGTTGGGATTGGTGGCAAGTTCCACCGCCAGTGACCGCACTGATGGCATGGGATCATTTTCATTCATGGCGCCAACTAAGATCAGGCGCTTGTAGTGATCCGCTATCTGCTCGTATATTGGACGCGAATCCTGATAATCTATCATTTGCACCTCCATTTTTGCAACTGTACTATCGGTACTAATACAGTGTACTACA
>CAMODS010000148.1 GCA_946611525.1 uncultured Lachnospiraceae bacterium
TCCTGTTGACAAGCTGTGCCTCTTCTAAAACAGGGATAAACTCCGCCGGAGGCAGAATCCCCTTTACGGGATCCACCCATCTTGAAAGAGCCTCCTCGTCACATACCCTGCCGTTTACAGCACGTACAATAGGCTGATAATATACCTCGATCCATCGCTCTGACAAAGCCCGGTCAAGATTTGAGATGATGTACTGGCGGTTTTCCTCCGCATACATCATAGACATATCATAATACTTGAAGCAGGAAGAATACCTGCCCTTTAAGGAGTCGCCTGCAAGCTTCGCCCTGTCACAGGCAGTACTGGCGCCCACATCGTCCATACGCTGAAGGTGAATGCCTACATGGACAGGAAGGGAAACCCCTCCGTTTAACTCCTTACAATGCTCGAAAAGCTCTGAAAGGACGGACTCAATATTCCTGTCATCACACACAGCGGCAAAGTGATCCTGTCCCAAACGACAGCAACAGTCGCTGCCGAAATAGTCCGAGATGACTCTGGCAAATGACTGTAACAGCTTATCTCCCTCGGCAAAACCAAACTTGCGGTTGTAGTACTTCATACCGCTGGGATCCAAAAACAGCATACACATATGTCTTCCATCTTTTAGCAGTTCCTTCTTTTTAGCTTCCGCCAATTCAAAAAAACGTGTCATGGAAGGAAGTCCGGTGAGACTGTCATAATAAGACGCCTTTAAAACGCTCTCATGGTGCAATGCACTGCGAAGCGAAAGATTCAGATCCAGGTCATAGGATGTGCCATCATCGATATAAGTGCCTTCGTTGGTGTACCATACCTGAGCCAGCCTGGTGCCGTCACTCATGGTAATATGCTCACCGACTGCATGTATAATGATGTAGCCGCCATCATCTACTCGTCTTGAGCGATAGACTGTCTCATAGGTTCCGCCCTCTGTAGCAAAACGGAAAGCAGCCTCCGAAATACGTCCCACATCATCCGGATGGGTATCCCGGTACATGTCATTATCCATATCGTAGTAAGCCTTTGTGCGATCATCATAACCGAAAAGATCACAAAAGCCCTGGGATAATGCCAATGTCACTACACGCTTATCTATAAACTGGTATATTGCAAAAGGTATGCGTGAACTCTCCATCATGGAAAACTCAGCGTCAGAAAACCTGTATCTATCCATACGATGTCCCCCTGCACCTGTAAAAATATGGAAGAATGTGCGCCACACTAATCCTCCAGAACCTGATGAAGTGAGCTCTCCACGTCTCCGGAAACGTCCCTCATCATTCCGATGGAAACAGTGGTCTCTTCTGATGATGCCACCAGATTCTGAGCTCTCTGGTTAACAGACTCAACTATCTCCGAAAGCCTGCCTGACTCAGCAATAAGCTTTCCAATGGTCTCTTTGATATCGTTGTTGTTTTTATTACTATCGTCAGCAGTGGTCTTGGAATCCTCTGCCAGGTTTTTGATCTCATCAGCAACAACCGCAAAGCCCTTTCCTGCCTCTCCTGCCCTGGCTGCCTCGATGCTGGCATTGAGTGCCAAAAGGTTGGTCTGGCTGGAAATAGCAATAACGTCTGCGTTGTTGGCCTCCAATTTCTCCAGATAGCCCTCTATGGTACCAAGCACCTCTTTAAGATTGGTTGCAAACTCATCCACCTCTGTCATGGCTTCAGAGATACCCTCGGTCTGACGGGAATTGTCAGAACTGGTGTGCTCGATCTGGTCTATGGTGCTGTAAAGGCTCTCAAAGCTGTGCTTGATCTCCTCAGCGATGGATGCCTTTTTCTCATTCATCTCATTATGCGCCTGCTGGATCTCTTCGGTAAGAGCCATGGCCTTTTCCTTTTCCTCATAGGCACGATCCTTGATGTAATGCACGCAGTTGTGAACATGAGAGAACCCATTGTGGATGGCAACAGCCATATCACGGCAGGTACGGTAGCCGCAGCACATGCAGTCGATATGTCGCTTATCTTCCGTATCCTTATTCATCTCTGTAAAGATCTGCTCAAGCTCTGAAGGCGTAGGCTCCTTGATCCTGCAGCCGGCGCTCCTGTCTGTGTACTTTCTGAGGAAGTCCTCAAGCTTTAAGTCAGCAAACTGCTTATTTAAAGCGGCAAGTCTCTTTTCAGGGGTAAGCTTTCTGCCCCATGCAGACTTCCTGGAATCGTTCTTGCTGTCGGCCTTGATCCGCTGGATGCTGATAAATGTATTCTCATCCATAGTCTCCCTGGCCTCAACGCCTGTGCCATACAGACAACCGTTGGTGCAGTTAAGCGCATCAACAAACAGATAGGGCGTCTTGTTGCCCTTGAGGCGGTCCTTGTTTCTCTCAAGGAACTCATACATATGATGCTCGCCCTCCATCTGACGAACCAGCGCATCCTCACCCAAAAGCCAATAAACATTTTCCTTTAGGCCGCCGGGCATGGGATAGATGGAGCCAAGACCATATTCGATCTCGTCCTTGTAAGGAGTCGCACCACTGACGGGATGCTCCTTTAAGTAGTTCACCAGATTCTTAAAGGTGAGGTTATATGATACGTACCCATGGTTATTGGGATCGTCTATTTCGTTTTTCTTTGCGATACAGGGACTGATAAACGCAAGCTTATCAGGAACCTTGAGGTATTTTTTAACATATACCGCTGCACACATCATGGGAGACTGTACCGGCATGAGCTTGGGTATAAGCTCGGGGATATGATGCTCAATATATCTAACCACTGCAGGACAGGGCTGGGAAATACCACCGTAGAAATTCCTCTCGGTGATATATTTAATATATCCCCAGGTGCAGATATCCGCGCCAAAGGATACACTGATAAAACGGTTCACGCCAAGCTTCTTTAGCATACCCAGATATTTTTCATATTCATTAGGATAGTTTGCCAAAAATGCAGGTGCAATAAGAACTGATATCCTTTCGCCGCGACGGAGGTCATCGAAAAACCTTTCCACGTCATCAACGTACTCACGTGCATCATGCTCACATGCATCAATACACGCGCCGCAGGCAATACACTTGTCCGGATCAACAGATATGATATTACCCCTCTCAAGTTCCTCTGCCACATTAGCTCCACGGCTGGGGCAGGAACGCACACATTTGTTACATCCGACACAATTATCATTTGTAAAAACCAAACCCATAATCAAAATCCTCCTAGCTATGGTATAGTTCTCCCATTAATCTATTATTTTATCTATTTTCAAGACATTTTGCAAATAAAATATAATACGAACATGGGAAGGTTCATTTAAAAAGATGCGTAAAAGGTTCTGCAGGATTTTATCTGCCAAAGGATAAACGCATATAAAGAGGGAGACAGGCATGAGCGCCTGTCTCCCTCTTTGTTATATTACTTTATTGTGATCTTCTTTTTGTTGCTCCAGGATGAGTACATTGTCTTACCGTTTACCTTTACATAGGTTCGAACCCTGACATAGTAGGTCTTGTTGGCAGAAAGGCCGCTGATCTTTTTAGTGGTCTTGCCTGCCTTGGCCTTGAAGGTCTTGGTGGTCTTATCTGACATGTTCT
>CAMODS010000149.1 GCA_946611525.1 uncultured Lachnospiraceae bacterium
GTTTCTGACACCTATTATAGTAGCGCATGCTTTTTTTTGCAACCAAAACATAAGAAACCGGTGCATTCACAAAGAATGAACCGGTTTATTGATTATTCGATGTTGCATAATCAGAGCACACGTTTGCTTATCACCATCCGCACGAAATCCGTATTGTTCTTGGTGTGAGTGAACATATTGAGGATGTTTTCCGCAGCCTCCTCCTTGCGCATGCCATTCAATGCCTTTCGCACGATGTCCATAGCCTCGTACTCCTCCTTGGAAAGGAGCAGATCCTCACGGCGGGTGGATGAACGAGCCAGGTCGATAGCAGGGAACACCCTCTTTTCCGAAAGCTTGCGATCCAGCACCAGCTCCATATTACCGGTACCCTTGAACTCCTCAAATACCACATCATCCATCTTGGATCCCGTCTCTACCAGAGCCGTAGCCAAAATAGTCAGGCTGCCACCCTCACGCATATTACGGGCAGCACCGAAAAATCTCTTGGGCATATGAAGTGCAGCAGGATCGAGACCACCTGAAAGTGTACGGCCGGAAGGCTGTACCGTAAGGTTGTATGCACGGGCAAGTCTCGTAATGGAGTCTAATAGGATCATGACATCCATGCCATGCTCAACCAGTCTGCGAGCGCGCTCGATTACCATCTCGGAAACACGTTTGTGGTGCTCGGGCTTTTCATCAAATGTGGAATAGATAACCTCCACATTATCCCCCTCAATGGCTTCCTTGATGTCGGTAACCTCCTCAGGACGCTCATCTATGAGCAGTATAATAAGATGCATATTGGGTTCACTAACCAAAACAGACTTTGCCACCTGCTTTAAAAGTGTCGTCTTTCCTGCCTTAGGCTGTGATACGATCATTCCACGCTGTCCCTTACCTATGGGTGATAAAAGATCCACTATACGCATGGCAACTGAACAGCCGGGTCTCTCGAGACGGATCCTCTCCTCAGGGAAAATAGGTGTCAGGTCCTCAAAATTTGGACGTTTTGCTATGTCATCCGGATGATAACCGTTTACATCCGACATGAACATCAGAGCACCAAACTTGTCGGTTGGATTGTTCTTTCTGGTCTTGCCGGTTATGATATCACCTGTCTTGAGGTTGAACTTCCTGATCTGTGAAGGTGATACGTAAACATCATTTTCACCGGGCATATAGTTTTCGCAACGGATAAAACCATAACCGTCGGAAAGCACTTCCAAAATGCCCTCACAGTCCTTCTCGTCATCATAGTGGGGCAGCTCGCGCTCCTCAACCTCTTCCACCAGATTACCGTTTTCGTCCATATACTCCTTGCGCTTGGTGTAAGTACGCTTTTCCTCGACAGGAGCCTCGTTGGTTTTCTTGGATGCAGGGGCCTCAGCTCGCTTGGGCGCGGGGGCCTCCTCCTTTTTGGGAACTCTGCCGCGACGCTTTGCAGGTGCGTCTGCAGCTGTTTTTTCTGCAGCAGTCTTGCTCTTTTCTGCTGCCTCCTTTTGCTTGTCTATCTCATCCTGCTTCAGCATAGCCTCTACGACCTCTGCTTTTTTAGCAGTAGAAAGTCCCTTAAGTCCGCGTGCCTTTGCCAAATCTTTTAATACTGCAAGGCTTAAACTCTCATACTTTTCCCGCATAAAAAATCTCCCATTTTTCAAAATCGTGTCGGAAATCATGTCAGAAACGACAACAGATCTCGTGTAGTTGATGTGTATTATACTACGATTTGCACCAAGTTGCAAGATAATAAAACAAGGACATGGACAAAGGATCTACCTGCAAATAATAATGCCTGAAGCGTATTGCAGATAAAAACCACCAGCATTAGTAGCCGGTGGTTTTTCATGTCATATGCTCAGACTCAAGTAACTCTAGGAAAGCTTGTGTAGTCTGATGACGTTGGGGCTGTCCACTACGATAGGTCGGTTGGACATAAGTGTGTAGCCCTTTTCATGGTCAACCTTGAAGGTGGTCATCTGGTCCGTATCGTGGTTTAGAACCACATAGTACTTGTCACCCGGCAAGGGCGCCAATGACTTGGGAAAGTCACCGCTGCAGGGAGCGGACTGCTCCGTGGTAAGAGTGCCGTCTGTGGGGTTTCGCTTTACAGCCACAACCTCGTTGACACCATCCACGGACACATACAGATAGGAATCATCATCTGTAAACGCCATACAGGAAGCAGCTGCTGCACGATCGCCCTCCCATACCACGAGTTCCTGGATCTTATCAAACTCAGGCTCATCATTTTTAACATAGTAATTGTACACCTCTATCTCATTGGCCAGCTCGGTCAGTACGTACATATTTTTCCCATCCTGTGAAAAACGCACGGATCTGGGGCCTGAATCCATGGAGCAGCGGACGATATCCTCAAGCTTTAGCCTGCCGCGTTCGTAATCGATCCTGTATACCTTGATCTGGTTTAATCCGTAATCCGCTGCGCATAAAAACTTCTCGTCGGGAGTGAGCTGTACGCAGCTTACCTTGGGATGATCGAGTCTGCGGTTGGCGGCGGACAGTCCAATGCCCTGGTGGAAGATGCCGTCAGCGATACCGGCGATACTACCGTCCTCGGCAAGTCTCATCATTGTAACCCTGCCATCGTGGAAGCCACCCACAAAAAGATACCTTCTCTTTGAATCAACCACCACATAGCAGCCTCTCATGCCGCCATTCCACTCCTGGTTGACCTTTGTAAGGTCACCGTTTTTATCAATGGAAAATGACGCCACGCCCTCGTCAGCAATGGAATAAAGCATCTTGCCGTCGTGGGATACGCAAAGATATGAGGGATTGTTGACTCTGGCCACGCTCCTCTCCTTTAGCACGCCGTTTTCCGGATCTATATCGTACACATAGATCCCCACGCTGTTCTCATGTGTATATGTGCCCACATAGGCAACGTATTTTTCCTTGCTCATTACGATTCCTCCTTAAGCTCGCATCTCCTTATGATATCTCCGGGACTTAAAACCCCGTCTGTAGTTACAAAAAGCCTTTGTCCGGCGTGAGGGCAGCTGTCCTGTGACTCTCCGTCCTCTGTAGTAATGGCCGTGACCAAAACCTCCCTCTTTTCAAGGGAAGGCCCTATCACCTCTATGCGCTCGCCCACCGAAAACTTATTCTTTTGTATAAAAAAGCCTCTGCCGGCATCGTCCACCTCACGTATGATCCCTAAGTAGGTATATGCCGTAATATAGGTGTTGGTGTCATATATCTGTCCCTCTGCGGAAGGGCTGCCGTAGTAAAAGCCTGTACCAAAAGGTCTGTAGGTGGTGGCTCTGATCTCTTCCTCGTAATCCGGTATGTGGGATCTGTAGGAGTCAACATCAGCCACACACTCATCTATGGCCGCCCGATATGCTCTGGCCACGGTAGCTACATAAAGGGCATTTTTCATCCTGCCCTCTATCTTCATGCTGTCCACTCCGGCGTCAATAAGCTCATCTATATGCCCTATCATGGCCATATCCCTGGAGCTAAAGATGTAGGTTCCCCTCTCATCCTCCTCAACCGGGAAGTACTCT
>CAMODS010000150.1 GCA_946611525.1 uncultured Lachnospiraceae bacterium
CTCATATTACAAAAAGATTCTTCGTCGCTTCGCTCCTCAGAATGACAGGGGAGTACGTCTAGGTCGTAAGCAAGGATTGCTCCGCAGCGAGTACGACAGGTCGCAGCAAGGAGCAATCCTTGCTTACGACCGACAGTGATCAGGGGAACAGCAGCTTTTCATTTTCTTTTACGTACACCTCATCCGGATGTACCAGCTTTACCCTGGGCACGATCTTGCTTACATTCCCACCGTCACAGGCAGCCAAAAGACTCTCATATCCCAAGGTAAAATCATCCGGCACCAAAAGGGCATCTATCACGCCACGATCCAGGTAGCAAACCGCATTTGCAGAACAGCCAAAGCCCAAAAGCCGGCTGTTGTCACCCTTCCTCTTGGTAAGATAGGCTGCAGCCTGGCACAAAAGGTCATCATCCAAAGCCACTATGATATCCGGCCTTACACTCTTTTTTAAAATGGATGACACATTGCAGGGGGCGTTTTTCATCCAGATCACCTCTCCTCCCGCATTGGTGATCTGATGTGACATCTGATCAGCCACATCACCGGTAAAGCTGTCATACTCACCGCCAAGTAAAAAGGCCACGGTGCGTCCCGACACAAAGCCTCCGTACTCAAGGTTTATCTCTTCCATAAGGATATTTGCCACCTCCTTTGTGTCAGGAGATGTATTTGTGATAACAACATTTGCCCCGTTTAAATACTCCGAAGTCACCAGGTCATCAAGATCATCCTCGTCGGAAAAATAAGAAGTCATGACGTTGGACACCACCACGTTTTTGTCGGACGCAGCCTGGTCTATGCCACCCATGTACTGGTTCCATCTCTCACTGCCGGAATTCTCCACTACCACGGATATCTTTTTGGGGTCCTCCGGGATGTCTACCTGCATAAGCCTGGCCGCTGCATATATTGCCACCAGCACTAAAAGGATCACCACGATTAAAATGTATCTCCCCGAAGGAAAACTGCTCTTTAGTTTTTTCATCTCTTACTAAGCCTCTGCTCTATATCATCACTGTATTCGATATAGGGGATATGTATACTCATGGTGGTGCCCTCGTCAGGCTCGCTTTCTATCAACAGTCCGTAATTTTCTCCATATAATAGTCTGATACGCATGTCTACATTGATAAGTCCCACTCCGTTGCCGTGACGCATGCCGGTCTCATGCGCCTTGCGATACTCCTCGGAGCGCTTCGGATCCAAAAGCACTTCCACCTGCTCCGGTGGCATACCTATTCCGTTGTCAGATACATCGATGTATACGTCACCATCTTTTTTGTAACCGCGTATGCGGATCTCGGCATCATCCTCCATGCCCTTTACACCATAGTAAATGGCATTTTCCAAAAGAGGCTGGACAATAAGCTTTACGGTACAGGCAGACATGATTTCTTCATCAATATCAAACTCCACGTCAAAGGTGTTTCTATAGCGGATGTTCTGGATGTTCATATAGCTTTTTGCATGGCGTATCTCATCCGATACAGGGATCACGTTTCGGCCGTGACTTATGGACACCCGCATGAGATTGGCCAGCTCCTTTACGGTATATACGGCATCCTGATACCTCTCACCCTCGATGAGCCACACCACCGAGTCGAGGGCATTGTATAAAAAGTGGGGATTGATCTGGGACTGGAGAGCATCCAGTTCACTTTTTCTCTTTTCCTCCTGCTCTGCCACCAGATCATCCATCAGCTGCCGGATGGTCATAACTGAACGGCTTAAAGTATGGGAAAGATGGGCCACCTCCCTGGGGCCCTCCTGATGGATCACGGGATAGAGATTGCCGGACTCCATGTCACGTACCGCATCCTCCAGCCGCATAATGGGTCGGGTGATACGGGCTGTCACCAGCTGGTTTACAAGGACTATTCCAAGTATTGCTATGGAAAGCATCAGCACCACCACATACTGCATTTTGTCCAGACTCACTCGAAAGGTGGAAATGGGGATAACGCTGATAAGCTTCCACCCGGTATAGCTTACCGTCTTTATGATGGTGATACGCTCCTCGCCATTAAAGGTGTATCTGTAATCACCGTCGGAGCGGGAATACATGCCGGCGTTGTCCTCCATGAGAAGCCCTGCATTTAAAAGCTTCTGCCTGGGATGGTAGATGATATCACCCTTTTCATCGCATAGGTAGATATAGCCGGACATGTTGTCCGCATTGGCCTTATCCAAAAGCTGTGAAACGGAGTCAAAGTTCATGTCCACCAAAAGCACACCCTTCTGGGGATAACCTGCGCGGTTTAACTCCACCATCCGGCTTACGGATATGACCCAGTGGTACTGTCCTATGGCCTCATCAAACAGGTTCTGCACATGGGGCACGGAAAAATGCAGATTCTCAAGTCCTACTATAGCCGAATTAAACCAGGACTGGGCGGTAACATCTATATTCTTTTTTTGGGTGGAAACGGGTGATGATCCGATCAGCTCACCGTCCGAGGAATAAAGGGCGATGTTTACCAGATTGTCTTTGTCTGACTCGTATAAGAGGTTCATCTCATCGGTGATGTCATCCGTGGTCATGTCCTTGTTTTTGATACCGATATAATACAGGGCGTCAGAGGTACGGCGCATGTTGTGCAGATAATCCTCAAGGGCTCGCCTGGTCTGATTTAGAAACTGCTCCTCCCTCTCAGTGGTGCTGATGGCCTCCTGCTGGAAAAACTGTCTGTAGAGTACGGTTCCCAAAAGGATCATGGAAATACTCGCAACAAGGGAGAATGACACTGCGATGGTCACTCTGATGCTTCTTGATCTGTTGTCAAATATATCTCTTAATCCCACATTCTCTCCCCAGAGATCCTTCGTCGCTAACGCCTCTTAAAATGACAAGGGAAAACTGTAATCCCAAGCGAACGCAGCGAGTCGAAGGCTCTTTTAACTTTGCTGTTTCCTGTACTTTGTGGGCGACATTCCAAACTGCTTTTTAAAAACATAGCTGAAGTAGTTGGCATCTGCATAGCCCACCTTTTCCGCTATGACATAGGTCTTTTCATCCTGCTCGATAAGCATCCGCACAGCCTCCTGCATGCGGTAATCCGTAAGATAATTGATAAAGGTCTGGCCTGTCTCTTTTTTAAACACCGTGGAAAAATAAGCTGCCGAAACACCCAGCTGACCGCAAACATCATTGATGGTAAGGTCACAGTCCGAATAATGATCCCGCACATAATCCTTTGCATTTTTCACAAAGGAGCGGGTGGCGGAGTTACGCTGCTCCTTTAGGATATTTCTCACCTTTATGGCAATATCCGTAAACCCGGTCAAAAGCTCTCCGGCAGAGTCTATCATGAGAAGCCTGCCATACTCCTTCTCACTTATCCCCACTTCCTCGGGTGTGATCTCGTTATTGTTCAAAAACTTGT
The DNA here is from genome assembly GCA_946611525.1 of uncultured Lachnospiraceae bacterium. Lineage (GTDB taxonomy): Bacteria > Bacillota > Clostridia > Lachnospirales > Lachnospiraceae > JAILEN01. Next base: position 3,387 of record CAMODS010000150.1, read on the forward strand.
AAAAGCCTGTGAGGATCTCCATCATATGGAGCCTGAACCGTGACGGATCCGGGCGGGCCTCAATGAAAGCCTTCACATATTTTTCCACAGCATCCCCCACGCCATCCTCGCTTCCAAGC
>CAMODS010000151.1 GCA_946611525.1 uncultured Lachnospiraceae bacterium
CTGCACAGTCTGCAGGCGCCAGGGTGGTGAAGGAGAAGGCACAGGGATATGGGTCTGCTCTGATCACCGGAACCAGAGAGGCTTTGGGCAGATACGTGATCATGGGGGATGCGGACGGCAGCTACGATCTGTCGGCGCTGATGCCCTTTGTGGAACGTCTGCGCGAGGGCTATGAGCTGGTGATGGGTGACCGTTTTGCCGGAGGCATAGACGATGGAGCCATGCCCTTTTTACACAGATATGTGGGAGATCCTGTACTTTCTGCCATAGGACGGAGGTTTTTTAACAGCGAGGTCAGGGACTTTCACTGCGGCTTGCGCGGATATGACAGGGAGGCTGTGGCCGGGCTTGGACTTGGGTCAACGGGTTTTGAGTATGCCAGTGAGATGGTGGCAAGGTGTGAACTTGCAGGGTTTAGTATCGCCCAGGTTCCGGTGGAGTTGCATCGTGACGGGCGCATCAGCGGACACTCCCATATACGCACACTCCGGGATGGAGTGCGCCATTTGAGGCTTATGTTGTCATTACGGTAAATGCCAGGGGACTTGATGTTGACAGGGTTTTTAATATGTATTATAACAATTAGGTTGTAAGATCAGAAGAAAAGAGGATAGTGTTTTGAAGCTTAAAAGAGTGATTTATGCAGTAATTTTGGTGTTTGCCATGGTGCTTTCGTCAGCGGTGCCCGGGGATATGGGGACGGTGCAGGCGGCAGAAGCACGGGACGACATGAGGGGAGTGTGGCTGTCTTTTAATGACTATGTCAAGCTGGGATTTACCAATGCCAGTGAGGAGACATACATAAAAAAGGTGGACGCCTTTTTAGAAAAGGCTTTAGATTACAATTTTAATACGGTGTTTTTACACGTTCGTGCTTTTGATGACGCCATATGGATGAGCGACACCTTCCCGGCATCATCCTATCTAAAGACATCTGCAAGCCGTGATGTGCCGGCATCAGAGACCTACAGCTATGATCCGCTGCAGCTGTTTTTAAATGAGGCAGCATCCTATGATGTGGAGGTTCACGCATGGCTCAATCCTTACCGTATTTCATCTTCGGTGTTTATGGATCCCGGCAAGAGTGCTAACATCAGCAGGGTAAAAAAGGCGGTAAAGGAGCTGTTGAAATACGATCTGGCAGGCATACATTTTGATGACTATTTTTATCATTCCCAGGGAGGCTATGTTAAAAAGTTCAGTTCTTCCAAGGTATATGGGCTGGATATAACTCCCGAGGAAAAGCGTGCCAACGTAAACAAGCTAATAAAGAGTGTTTGCAAGCTTTGCCACAATAATGGCGTGGTCTTTGGCGTCAGCCCACAGGCCAATTATGAAAATGACATGGCAAGCGGAGCGGATGTCCTCACCTGGCTTACACATGATGGTTATGTGGATTATCTGGCACCTCAGATATACTGGACCGATAAATACGGCGCCGACAGTAATGTGACTATGTTTTCTGACCGCTTGAAGCAGTTTAATGATCTGCGTACCAACGGGGTAAAGATGTACTCCGGTCTGGCACTCTACAGGTGTGGAGTTGATTTTTCATATGACCATGGCTGGGTAAAGTCTGCCAAGAACATGAAAAAGCAGATAAAGGCTACAAAAAAGATCGGCTGGGACGGCTACATCATGTTTTCGGCTTCCTATCTTTTCAACAACAAGGGAGCAGAAAAAGAACTGAAGAATCTGTAGGAGACAGGTGACAGTCCCACGTATACTAAAGACAAAAGCATGATTATTAGCACTCTTTTAAAAAGAGTGCTAATTTTTTGTTGACTTTTATCTTTGGAGGTATTAAACTATTCTTCAGTCATAGGAATAAGAGTCGGATGCGAGCGGGTTATGTATCCACGTAGCAACTCGTTTTTCCGAGTTGCGGTGGATACATAACTCGCGGGCAATCCGGCGAAAATATAGCAAAGGAGTTGATTGAAATGGCTGAAAAGAAAGGTTCTCTTTCAATTACAAGTGAAAACATTTTCCCGATCATAAAGAAATGGCTGTACGAAGACCACGATATTTTTTATCGTGAATTGGTCTCAAACGCCTGTGACGCCATCACAAAGCTAAAAAAGCTTTCCATGATGGGCGAATATGAGCTGCCTGATGATTATAAGGCAAAGGTGAGCGTGGTGGTATCTCCCGAGGACAAGACCATCAAGATCACCGATAACGGCCTTGGTATGACTGAGGCAGAGGTGGATGAGTACATCAACCAGATCGCTTTTTCAGGTGCCACAGATTTCCTTGAGAAGTACAAGGACAAGGCCAACGAGGATCAGATCATAGGCCACTTTGGTCTGGGCTTTTACTCGGCATTTATGGTGGCTGATACAGTGACCATCGATACCCTGTCATATCAGGATGGCGCTACAGCAGTACACTGGTCTTGCGATGGCGGCACAGATTATGAGATGAGTGATGGTGACAAGGCAGAGGTTGGTACCACTATCACACTTTTCTTAAATGAGGATTGTCTGGAGTTTGCCAATGAGTACCGCGCACGTGAGGTGCTGCAGAAGTACTGTTCATTTATGCCTACCGAGATCTACCTTAGCAAAAAGGATGCTCCCGAGGAGTATGAGGAGATCGATGTAGATGACAAGCGGGACACTGACAAAGTCATCGAGGAGATCCACGAAGAAGCTAAGTTTGAGGAAAAGGAAAAGGAGGATGGCACCAAAGAAAAGGTGGAAATAAGCCCTGCAAAGGACAAGCTTAAGATCGTAAAACGTCCTGTTCCCCTGAATGATACCACACCTCTTTGGGCCAAAAACCCCAGCGAGTGTACTGATGAGGAGTACATAGAGTTTTACCGTAAGGTATTTTTGGATTATAAGGAGCCCCTGTTCTGGATCCATCTGAACATGGATTATCCCTTCAATCTCAAGGGTATCCTTTACTTCCCCAAGATCAACATGGAGTATGAATCCATCGAGGGCACCATAAAGCTTTACAACAACCAGGTATTTATCGCCGACAATATAAAGGAGGTCATCCCTGAGTTCTTGATGCTCTTAAAGGGTGTCATCGACTGCCCGGATCTGCCCCTTAACGTATCACGTAGCGCACTGCAGAATGACGGTTTTGTCACAAAGATCTCGGAATACATTACCAAAAAGGTGGCTGATAAGCTCTCCGGAATGTGCAAGACCGACAAAGAGAACTACGAGAAGTACTGGGATGACATTTCTCCCTTTATCAAGTACGGCTGCTTAAAGGACGACAAGTTCTGCGACCGCATGAACGATTACATCCTCTTTAAGGATATCAATGACAAGTACACCACATTGCCAGAGCTTTTAGTATCCGAGAAAAAGGAAGAGGCTACTGATGAGGACGGCAACAAGGTGGAGGCAGAGGAGATCGCTCCCGAGGCCGAAGAAAAGGCTGCTGAAGAAGACAAGGAGCCGGAGAACAAGAGAAAAC
>CAMODS010000152.1 GCA_946611525.1 uncultured Lachnospiraceae bacterium
AAGCGCCGCTTCACGGGCTGTTGCACCTCAGGAGGTCGTGGTAAAGGTCTATGTGTATAACGACAGTGATGCAAAGGTCGTGGTAGAGGGAGCGGATGCTGAGGACAGAAGCGGGCTTTTGGATATCAACCATGCTACCGCAGATGAGCTGTTGACACTTGATGGCATAGGAGCCACAAAGGCAGAGGCCATCATTTCATACAGAGAAGAAAATGGCGGTTTTTCGAGCACAGAGGATATTAAAAATGTGAGCGGTATCGGTGACGGTACCTATGAAAAGATCAAAGACAAGATAACGGTATAAGATGGCAAAGAGAGTTTTAGTTGTAGATGATGAAAAGCTTATAGTTAAGGGCATTAGATTTTCCCTTGAGCAGGACGGCATGGAGGTTGACTGCGCTTATGACGGTGAGGAGGCGCTTAAAAAGGCCACCGAGGAGCATTATGACATCATTCTTTTGGATGTGATGCTTCCAAAGCTTACCGGTTTTGAAGTGTGCCAGCAGGTCAGGGAGTTTTCAAATATCCCCATAGTTATGCTTACCGCAAAGGGCGACGACATGGACAAGATCCTCGGATTGGACTATGGCGCGGATGATTATATCACCAAGCCCTTCAACATCCTTGAGGTAAAGGCCAGGATCAAGGCCATTATGAGACGCACATCTCCGGAACGTACTGAGAGTGTAAAGTCCACCACCATAGTAAGCGGTGATGTCACTTTAGATACTGACAGCCGAAGGCTTTTTATCAGTGGAAAGGACATAGACCTTACCAGCAAGGAATACGACCTGATGCTGCTTTTTGTCAAAAATCCCGGCAAGATATATGGCAGGGATGAGCTTTTATCCACTATCTGGGGTTCTGATTATCCCGGTGATGCCAGGACAGTGGATGTACATATCAGACGTTTGAGAGAAAAGATAGAGCCCAATCCCAGTGAGCCGAAGTATATAAGGACACGCTGGGGCGCAGGCTATTATTATCATGAATAAGACCAAGAGTACATTTCGCATAAAACTAAAAACCCTCCGTTTTCGTATATTTTTGGCACTGATGCTGATCGGGCTTTTCCCCGGTCTTGCTTTGGGTGCCATCTTTTTAGCTTCCATCAGAAACAGGGGTATAGCCCAGGATGTGTCGGGTATTTCCACCCAGGCCCAGCTTTTAAATGATGAGATCATATCAAAGGGATATCTTACGGATCTAAAAAGGGATGACGTAAGACGGTCTCTTTCTGCCATCGGGAACGTCTATAGCGGCAGGGTCATGATCATGGATACGGGACTAAAGATAGTCTACGACACCTACGAGATGTACGAGGGCAGGACCATGGTATGGGAAAATGCCGTAAAGGCTCTTTCCGGCAGTACAGAGTCCTTTTATGATGTCAATAATCACAGCGTCACCGTTACCCTTCCCATAGTAGACAGTGCGAGCGGAGAGATCATGGGCGTTATCCTCATCACAAAGTCTGCCGAACTTATGGAACGTACCCTCACCTATTATCACAACACAGTTATTATTACCATTATGGCGATCTTTGCATTGGTTTTTTATCTGGCATTGTTTTTATCGAGACGTTTTATCATGCCCGTCAGAAAGGTGAAGTTTGGCATAGAAGATATGTCAAAGGGCATAGGCCCCGGAGTCTTGAATGTGCCCGACGTGACAGAGACCATGGAGATATCCAGGGTGTTCAATCATTACAACCAGCAGATGAAGGAGCTTTCAGACTCCAGACAGGAATTTGTATCAAACGTGTCCCATGAGCTAAAAACGCCCCTTACATCCATGAAGGTTTTATCGGACAGCATTTTGTCCATGGGTGAGGATGCTCCGGTGGAGATGTACCGTGAGTTTATGACGGATATAGCCGGAGAGATAGAGCGTGAGACGGATATCATCAATGATCTATTGTCTCTGGTGCGCATGGATAAAAAGGACAGTACTTTAAATATCACTCAGATAAACATCAACGAACTCATCGAGCTGATCATGAAGAGACTTTCCCCTATTGCAGAGAGTCAGAAGGTGGATCTGGTGCTGGAGTCCTTTAGGCCGGTTATCGTAGAGCTTGATGAGGTAAAGTTTTCCCTGGCCATTTCCAATCTCATAGAAAATGGCATAAAGTACAATGAAGAAGGTGGCTGGGTCCATGTATCCATAAACTCTGACCACAGATATTGCTATATCAGGGTTGAGGACAGCGGTATGGGTATACCTGAGGAGGATATCGACCACATATTTGAGAGATTTTACCGCGCCGACAAATCCCACTCCAGAGAGATAAGCGGAAACGGTCTGGGACTGGCTATTACCATGGGCGCTATCCGTATGCATCATGGTGAGATAAAAGTAGCTTCTACCCTTGGGGAGGGTACTACTTTTGATGTGAGGATACCCCTAAACTATATTGATGAAAAGGAGGCGGCTTATGACTGATAAGAAAAAAAGACTGATATTATCCGCCCTTTTGCTTTTTGTCATTTTACTGTTATCCGGATGCAAAAAGGAAGATGGCGATAAGATGATGGTCTATTATATAAATGAAAACGGGACCGGACTTTATCCTGTATCGGAAGATGTGCCCGGCGGAGACAGTGACCATATGGTAGAGACACTTTTAGATAAGCTTTCCGCTACTATTGAGGACAGGGATTATTATGCACCAATGTCCGGTGATCTGACTGTGGATAGATACGAGATAGGCGATGGCAGGCTTACCATGTATTTTTCCCTGGCATACAGGGACCTGACTCCCACAGCTGAGGCGCTGCTTCGGGCGTCACTGGTTCAGACCATGGTGCAGATCGACGGAGTGGATGAAGTGGCCTTTTATGTGGGTGGAGATCCGGTGACAGATACTGCCGGCATCCCTATAGGACCACAGACCTCCGACAGTTATATCTATGATTACGGACAGGCCCAGAGCCAGTCCGAAAAGACGACCCTCACTCTTTATTACGCCACGGAGGATGGTAATTCCATCTCTGAGGTAACACGTACCGTACACTACAGTATATCTCAGCCCCTCGAGCAGGTGGTAATGCAGTATCTGGCTGACTCCCCGGGGGTGGAGGGATTGATGTCCGCTATTCCCGAGGGTACCAATGTGCTGTCTGTGGTAACCAGTGACGGTACTTGTTATATCACCATGGACTCTAATTTCCTGAACCTCCCTGAGGGTGAGTCCCGGGAGGTATCCATCTACGCCATTGTAAACTCTCTTTGCGCCTTAGACTCCGTAGACCGTGTCCAGATCATCGTTGAAAGTGCAGGTACCGCCGTCATCACAGATGACCCGGTAAGCGGTACCTACAAACTAAATGAAGAAATAGTAGTTCCGCTGCCGGAGTGACCTGCAGCTTACGCTTACGGATAGCAATAAAAACCCTCTCGCCGCCTCACGTCAAACGTTCGGCTACGC
>CAMODS010000153.1 GCA_946611525.1 uncultured Lachnospiraceae bacterium
ATCATGATGGCGCACTCGACGCGTTTTTTCTGGAGCTCGCACCCCACGTCGTAATTGCCACGGATGTCTCCCCCGAAATGGAAAGAGTTGGCTGCGCAGCCACCGCTGCAATAATACTTAGCAAAGCAGTCCTTACATGAGGGCTTGGAGTAAACATTGCAGCCCTTGAACTCACTCTGCAACTCAGTATTGGTAACACCCTGCCATATATCGCCCATCTTCATGCCTTCGTTTCCGGCAAACTGGTGACAGGGGAAAAGGGATCCGTCCGGTGTCACGGAAAGGTACTCGGTACCGCTGCCACATCCGGAAAGCCTCTTGTATACACAGGGGCCACCCTCAAGATCTATCATAAAATGAAAGAAGTTAAACTCCTTATCAGTGCCATGCCTTTTTACCATCTCGGCGGCAAGCTTGTCGTACTCATCACAAAGTACGGGTACATCCTCCATGCGAAGAGCATACTGCTCATCCTCAGGAGCCACCACCGGCTCCACTGAGATCTGCTTAAAGCCCAGATCTGCCAGATGGAGAACATCTTTGCTAAAGTCCAGATTGTTTCTGGTATAGGTGCCGCGGACATAATATCTGTCCTGATTTCTGGACTCCGCAAGCTTTTGAAACTTTGGCACGATGATATCGTAGCTTCCGTCACCTCGCTGGAAAGGCCTCATCCTGTCATGGACCTCTTTCCTGCCGTCTATGGATAGCACCACATTGTCCATCTCACGATTGACAAACTCCATCACTTCATCATTTAAAAGGACTCCGTTGGTGGTAAGCGTAAACCTGAAGTGCTTGTCGTGCTTTTCTTCTAAAGACCTGCCGTAGGCCACCAGATCCTTTACCACCTGCCAGTTTAAAAGAGGCTCGCCTCCAAAGAAATCCACCTCTAAATTGTGGCGGTTTTTTGAAGCACTCACCAAAAAGTCAAGCGCCTGCTTTCCCACCTCGTATGGCATGAGCTCTGCCTTTTTTCCGTGATACAGTCCCTCCTCTGCGAAGCAGTATTTGCAGGATAAATTGCAGTCATGGGCTATATGAAGGCACAGTGCCTTTACCACAGTGGGACGCTTTGTGTAATCGATCACACGATCCCTGTAAGCATCCTTAAAAAACAGCTCACCGGCCTCGATAAGCTCGCCGATTTCCTCATATACTTCGATAAGCTCCTCTTCGGAAATTGAGGGATGCATGGACTTCATTTCAGTAAAAATGTCGTCCCTTTCCCTGCCCTCATAGATGCTTATCATGTCGTAGGATACATCATCAACAACATGGATGGCGCCGCTGTCCACGTCCAGCACTATGTTATAGCCATTGTTTTTATAGCAGTGAACCAAAACGGCTCCTTTCTATTTACATCAAGATGACCGGAGGCATAGAACGCCCTCCGGTCCCCCGGTTTTCATATTAAAGTGATGCTGTAAATCATCTGTCCGCAGCCAAAAACTGCAGATATAACCAAACCCCTAAATGATTACTTGCTCTGCCTCTCGCACTTCTGATTGCCAACTGTGCATGAAGTCTTGCATGCTGACTGGCATGAAGTCTGGCACTCGCCGCATCCGCCTGTCTTAACTGTGTTGTTGAGCTTCTTTGTCTTAAGTGTCTTAATGTGCTTCATAGCTGTCCCTCCTATAATACTATTTAAAAAAGACCGAGACATTGTACCATAAATCTCAAATACGGTCAATAATCTATGCCTGATTCATTTTCTTGGCCTGCTTCTCTATCCATCCGCGTATTCCCTTTTTGGGAGCCTTGGGTTCGGTATTGATCTTGCCGTGAAGCCCCTTTACTCCGGTGATATAGAGACCGCTTACAGTCGCCTTAACCTCTTTTTTAACGGGCACCTGGTCAAACACCTCAAAGTCACAGATAAAAGTCATCACCTTGGGTCCAACCTTTGCCTTTACTATAGGCATCTTGGAGCCCTTTGCATACCAGGGCATGGAATTAACGACGGCATCGGGAAGTCCCGCATCCTTGAGCTTCATCCTCTTTTTATCAATAACAAGCATGGATACGGTCTGAGCCATGGACTTGACCTGTTCATCCTGCTCAGCCTTTCTCTTCTCAGCCCTCTTTCCCAAAAAATAAAACACAATGGTAAGCACCAGCACGATGGCAGTGATTATTAAGAGCACCAGTGTGAATGTAGGAATCTGTAATAATAACATTGACAAACCTCCAATAAAAAAACTTGCGAGAGCCATTTTACCATGTTGACTGCCAAATTGCAATGGAACTTTATTTTATGTCCGCGTTGTGGTAAAATGCTCAAATATGTGTAGAAGGATCCTTCACCTGCTTAAGATGACAGAAAGGGTTATAAACCTTTGTGCGAAGAAAAGGATCTCTGACCGGAAAGGAGATACATAATGAAGAAAAAAATGATCGCTGCCATTATCGCGGCAGCCATGATGATAAGCATGACAGGCTGCGGTGGGAAGGAAAGTGCCGATACAGAAAGTAACAGCACTACAGAGGCTGCAGACTCAGAAAGCGACACTGACGAGATTGCTTACGAATACAATCCCGCCGACTATGTCACCCTCGGAGAATACAAGGGCGTGGATGTCACCGTCGAGGGGGATTTTTCCACTGATGATGAAGCTTTTAATTCATATGTAAATAATGAACTTTCCTCTTCATCCTCATATGAAGAAGATCCCGACGCCACTGAGGTTAAGGAGGATTCCATCGTAAACCTCGACTACACCGGCATAAAGGATGGTGTGCCCTTTGACGGCGGTACAGCCGAGGACCAGACCATTGATGTGGCCGGCAACTGCTCCGTTGACGGAGGCGGATATATCGAAGGCTTCACCTCCGGACTTCCCGGAGCAAAGGTTGGCGAGACCGTCGACTGCGACGTGACCTTCCCGGAGGACTACTTCAACTCCGAGCTGGCAGGAGCACAGGTGATATTCCGTTTCAAGATCAATTACATATGTAAGCCCGGCATGACCGTGGATGACCTGACGGATGACTATGTTAAGGAGAATTTCTCTTCCGATTCCGTGGAGGCATTTTTAAAGACAGAGCGGGAAGCCTTTGAAAATGAAATGGAAACCAACAAGGAATCTGCCGCAAAGGATGCCCTCATAGACAAGGTGGTGGAAAACTCCACCATAAACGGCTATCCCGAAGACATCGTGGAAAGCAGGCTCGATTACTACATGGAGTCCTACAAAAGCTACACCTCCGACGGAGACGTGGAAAAATATATTGAAGAAAATCTCGGCACCACTGTCGATGCTTTCAAAGACGAGATGCGCAACCAGATAAAAGAGAGCATGGCCTCCGAGATGGTATTTGCAGCCATCGCAGACGCAGAAAACCTCACCTCCGACGAAGGCACCGGATACGAAAA
>CAMODS010000154.1 GCA_946611525.1 uncultured Lachnospiraceae bacterium
CGAGATGACACAGATATACAGGGATATCATAAACGGTACCAGAGAGCTTTTGTCAACGGTTATCAATAACCGGTTGAACAATGCCATGAAGTATCTGGCGGCCATCACCATCGTCATGTCCATACCTACCATCATATCCGGTCTTTACGGCATGAACGTGGCCGGCGAATGGATGCCGCTTTCTGCCGCGCCTCACGGTTTCGGGATCATTTGCCTCATCACTCTGGCGATATGCGTAGTGGCGATGATCATACTACACAGAAGAAAGATGTTATAGCATGTACATTGCAGAGAATTGGAAGGACTATGAGGTCATAGACTGCAGCGCAGGGGAAAAACTGGAGCGCTGGTCAAAATACATTCTGCTAAGACCTGATCCTCAGGTGATCTGGGATACGAAAAAAACGGCGCCGGAGTGGAACAAGCTCAACGCCCATTATCACAGGAGCAGCAGAGGTGGCGGAGAATGGGAGTTTTTCGATCTCCCCGAGGAGTGGGATATCAGTTACAGGCTTTCTATAGGATATGAGCTTTCATTCAGACTCAAGCCCTTTTCATTTAAACATACAGGGATATTTCCCGAGCAGGCGGCAAACTGGGATTGGTTTTCCGCCATCATCAAAAACACCATAGATGCCGGTCGACGTGAACCGGTAAAGGTGCTGAATCTTTTTGCTTACACCGGCGGAGCCACTCTTGCGGCGGCAGCTGCGGGAGCCCATGTCACTCACGTGGATGCTTCCAAGGGCATGGTCAACTGGGCCAAGGAGAATGCAGCGGTTTCAGGACTGGCTGAGGCCCCCATCAGATGGCTGGTGGATGACTGCAAAAAGTTTGTGGAGCGTGAGATCAGACGCAGTAATCACTATGATGCCATTATCATGGATCCGCCATCATACGGCAGGGGTCCAAAGGGAGAGATCTGGAAGATTGAAGACAGTGTCTATGAGCTTATTACTTTAGCATCACAGATCCTGGTGGATGATCCCCTTTTCTTTTTGATAAACAGTTATACCACGGGCCTTCAGCCTGCGGTGTTGCACTATATGACAGGGACGGTTTTAAAGGATCGTGCCGGCACGGTAGAGGCCGATGAGGTTGGTCTGCCCGTGCGTGAGAGCGGATTGTATCTACCCTGCGGAGCAAGTGGCAGATTTGTTGGAGAGAGCGGTTTGGATTTATGACAGGAGGAGTTATGGAAAAGAAATCACCGGCAGTTTCGGTACTCAAGGTAATCGGATCAATACTAATCGTGCTTGTGGTGATAGCAGCTTTGGGACTGGGACTTTTGTCTATTTTGGAGTACAGGCCAAAGCCTGAGGAACCCATCGAGGTTATCGCCTCACCTACGGGTGCGGCAAAGGAAAGCATTTCCACAGACGAGGATCTTACGGTAATGACCTGGAACGTGGGTTACTGTGGACTTTCCGAGACGGCAGACTTTTTTATGGATGGAGGTAAAAGCGTTACTTCCCAGGATGAGGACAGTGTGAAAAACAACCTCCTCAATATTGAACGGATCGTAGGAGAGGCTGACCCTGATGTGGTGTATTTCCAGGAGATAGACAGGGACAGCACCAGATCCTATGGCATAGACCAGATAAAGGATATAACAGAGAATGCATTTGCGGACAACGATGCATCCTTCGCCAACAACTTTAAGGTGCTTTTCATACCATATCCCATCCCTCCCATAGGGCATGTGGACGGAGGTATCCTTACCAGCAGTAAGTACGCCATCAGTGATTCCACCAGAGTATCTCTTCCCTGCCCTTTCACATGGCCTGTAAGGACCATCAATCTTAAGAGATGTATAGATATCAGCCGGGTACCGGTGGCAGACAGTGACAAGGAGGTTGTATTTATCAACCTGCATTTGGAGGCCTACGATGACGGTGAGGGCAAGATAGCACAGACTAAGCAGCTTGCAGATATCATGAAGGCGGAATTCGACAAAGGCAACTACGTTATAGCCGGAGGGGATTTCAATCAGACCTTTTCAAGCGTAGACACCAGCATGTATCCTGTTCAGGGTGAGGGCATGTGGCAAAGCGGTATCCTGGATGAGGATGTGTTTAGTGATGATTTTATGTTTGTCATGGACAACTCAACTCCCAGCTGCAGATCTCTTGACAGGCCCTATGATCCCACGGATGATCACTTCCAGTATTATCTGATCGACGGTTTTATCATCTCCAAAAACCTTGCGGTGGAGAATGTCGAGACCATGGATGAGGGCTTCAAATATACGGATCACAATCCGGTAAAGATAACAGTGAGTTTTAAAGATGAGTGATAAGACAGCTTTTGTCACCGGTGCCTCCCGGGGCATCGGTGCTGCTGTTGCATGGGCCCTTGCGGCAGCAGGATACGATCTTGGTATAGTATGTGAAAAAAACACGGATGCACTGATGCACCTTGCCGACAAGCTGCAGGGAACATATGGTATCCGTGTCATTTCATTTACAGGGGATGTGGCTGACTATGGATTTATTCAGTCTGCCGGAGTGCAGGTTTTAGATGAGTTCGGCAGGATAGATGTTGTGGTCAACAATGCCGGCATATCCTACGTGGGGCTTATTACAGATATGGAGCCTGCAGACTGGCAGCGCATCATAGACGTAAATCTTTCGTCCCTTTTCAATACTTCCAAGGCTTTTGTGCCGCGTATGGTAAACCAAAAGTCCGGAAACATCATAAATATCTCTTCCATGTGGGGGAGAGTTGGAGCATCCTGTGAGGTGGCATATTCCGCTGCAAAGGGCGGGGTAAACGCCATGACCATGGCCTTGGCCAAGGAACTGGCACCATCAGGTATCAGGGTAAATGCCATTGCCTGCGGGTGCATTGATACCGATATGAATGCAGCTTTTTCTGCTGAGGAAAAGGCGGCTTTGTGTGAGGAGATCCCCATGGGACGTTTTGGCACTCCGGATGAAGTGGCCCGTGAGGTGCTCCACATTATCGACAGCCCATACATGACCGGTCAGATCATCGGTGTGGATGGGGGATATATCTAAAGATTTTTCTATCTGGAAAGTATAGATTCATTGACACGAATCTCCCTTAGAGATAAAATTATTTTGATACTGCTGTGACTATATAGTCAATGGTAAAACGGAGGAAATATGATGAAGAATTGGTCTATAAGATTAAAGCTGATCCTTGCGACCGTGCCGTCACTTATAATACTGATCATCTGCGTGACATTTTTCTCTATTGAACTAAATAGCGTAAACCGCCAGGCGGATGAGATGTACCACAAAAAGCTGTACACCATCAACTCTACGCTTATCAATGCGGACAGAGATTTTTACCAGAGCCTTAAGGGAGCAACCAGCTTTTTTGAGAGCAGCTGGAAGGAGAAAAA
>CAMODS010000155.1 GCA_946611525.1 uncultured Lachnospiraceae bacterium
CCCACTTGTCATTCTGAGCGCAGCGAAGAATCTACGGGAATACCGGCATCCCGGTAAGCCCTGTCTTTTCATCCAGTCCGAAGATGAGGTTCATATTCTGCACTGCCTGACCGGCTGCGCCCTTTACCAGGTTGTCTATAGCACCAACCATGATGACTCGCTTTGTCCTGTCATCAATGATAAAACCAATATCAACAAAATTTGACCCCTCTACCCAGCGTGTCTCAGGCATCTGGCCCGGTTCTAAAACTCTGATAAAATACTCCTTGCCATAATACTTTTCATAGGCTGCCATAACAGCATCTGTATCAGGATATGTCCCGTCTGCCGTGGGCACGAGTGACGCGTACTCAGTGGCCAGTATGCCCCGGTTCATGGGTGCCAGATGGGGCGTAAAGTTTATGATGACCCGGCGGCCTGCCGCCAGCGAAAGCTCCTGCTCTATCTCAGGAGTGTGCCTGTGGTTTGTGACACCATATGGCTTCATGTTTTCATTGACCTCGCAAAAGAGATTTGGCACCTTGGCTCCGCGGCCCGCACCGCTGGTACCGGATGCCGCATCCACTATAAGGGTGTCGGGATCTATAAGTCCCTCCGCCACCAGAGGATAAGCCGTAAGAATGGAGCAGGTGGTGTAGCACCCGGGATTGGCCACAAGCCGTGCATCACGGATCTTTTCCCTGTGAAGCTCGCAAAGCCCGTAAACTGCCTGCTTTACCAGCTCCGGGCTTTTATGCTCTATCCCGTACCATTTTTCATATGTGGGAATGTCAGACAGGCGATAGTCTGCCGACAGATCGATGACCTTAACCTTTTTTAAAATATCCTCGGTAAGCACTGAGCCCAGGTAGCCCTGGGGAGTAGCTGTAAATATGACATCACACTCCTCAGCCATTTTTTCAATGTCATCCGCCCGGCATGCCGCATCGGTAAAGCCCCGCGCGTTTTTATATATGGAAGCAAAGTCCTCTCCCACGTAGCTCTTTGAACCGTACCAGATAACTTCTGCATCGCTGTGTCCCGCCAAAAGCCGAACCAGCTCGGCGCCCGCATAACCCGTAGCGCCTACTATCCCTGCCTTTATCATAATATTCCTCCTGATGCTTTACTACAGCATCCTATTGTAGCAGAAAACGCCTGCTGCCGCAATGAAGAGCGGCTCTGTAAATTTAACACAAATTTTCCCTTATCCCCAGGCCATTTTCCACATTCGAATAATTGTTTTTTTGAAGTTATCCATATATAATAGTGTTTTGTGGGAAAAATGATATGAAAGAACACGATTATGAAGACATTATAAATATGGAGCGTCCCGTTTCAAAACGACACACCCCCATGTCCAAGGAGATGAGGGCTGCGCAGTTTGCGCCCTTTGCGGCACTTACGGGACTCGACGAGATCATGGACGATACCGCAGATACCCACCGGATCGGAGTTGATACAGAGATCATCCATGAGGAATTTGAGGAGGCACCCTGATGTCACTTTTAGAGGCAAAAGATCTGTCCTTGGGATACGATAATTACGCCATTGTAGAAAATATAAACTTTACCGTAAATGCCGGGGATTACCTGTGCATAGTAGGCGAAAACGGTTCCGGCAAGACCACGCTTATGAAGACTCTTTTACATTTAAAGGAGCCTGCTGCCGGGAGCATCGAGATGGGTGACGGGTTAAAAAGCAACGAAATAGGCTACCTGCCCCAGCAGACCGTGGTACAGAGGGACTTTCCCGCTTCGGTAAAGGAGATCGTGATCTCCGGCTGCCAGAGCCGCATGGGGCTTAGGCCTTTTTACAATAAAGAGGAAAAAAAGCTGGCTGCAGACAGCATGGAGCGCATGGGGATAAAAGACCTTTCTGACCATTGCTACAGGGAGCTTTCCGGCGGACAGCAGCAGCGCGTTCTTTTGGCGAGAGCCATGTGTGCCACGCAAAAGCTGATCCTTTTGGACGAGCCCACATCCGGCCTTGATCCCGTGGTCACGGCTGAGATGTATGATCTGATAAAAGAGTTAAATGACGACGGCATCACCATAATCATGGTCTCCCATGACATAGAGGCCGCAATAAACTATGCAAGCCACATCCTTCACATAGGAGATGAGGTGTTTTTCGGCACAAAGTACGACTACTTAAACAGCAAGGTAGGCAGACTGTTTCTAAGCCGACAGGAGGTTATATAAGATGCTGGATACGCTTATTTTGTATTTTCAATATCCCATGGTGCGTTACTCCCTCATAGTGGGGGTGCTCATCGCCCTATGCTCATCTCTTTTGGGGGTGACTTTAGTGTTAAAGCGCTTTTCATTTATCGGGGACGGGCTTTCCCATGTGGCCTTTGGCGGCATCGCCATTGCTTCGGTATTTGACGTGACAAACCAGATGTATGTGGTGCTCCCGGTAACGGTGATAAGCGCGATCCTGCTTTTACGCACCGGCCAGAACACAAAGATAAAGGGGGATGCTGCTGTAGCCATGATCTCTGTGGGAGCCCTGGCCTTCGGTTATCTTTTGATGAATATCTTTTCCACCTCATCAAACCTGGCGGGAGATGTGTGCTCCACCCTTTTCGGATCCGCATCCATGCTCACCCTAAGCCTCTCGGAGGTGGTGCTTTGCGTAGTGCTTTCGGTTTTCGTGCTGGCGGTGTTTGTGCTTTTTTACAACAAGATATTTGCCGTGACCTTTGATGAAAACTTTTCCCGAGCGGTTGGAACAAATGCCTCCGGCTACAATCTTCTCATTGCCATCATCATTGCCATCATCATTGTGCTGGCCATGAATCTGGTGGGATCGCTTTTGATCTCCGCCCTTGTGATATTTCCCGCGCTTTCGGCCATGCGGATCTTTAAAAGCTTTTTGTCCGTGACAGTCTGCTCCGCCATACTCTCCGTACTCTGTGCATTTTTTGGGATCATTTTTTCCATTCTGGCAGGCACACCCGTAGGCTCCACCATAGTGGCCGTGGACATAGCAGCCTTTGCGATCTGCAGTATTATCGGTAATGTGAAATAAGATTCTTCGCATCGCTTTGAATGACGTGGGAATTCGCTTTGAATGACAAAAAAGACATTGGCCAAATAACCAATGTCTTTTTTATTATATTGCGCCCGACGGCGTATAATCCTAATAGGATCTTTTATTTTCCGGAAACTTCCTGAAGCTTCATAGCGCGAACCTTTGAAGGCAGTCCGAAGAGAGTGATAAAGCCCTCTGCATCATGGTGATCATAGAGATCTCCTGTGGTAAAGCTTGCCAGGGACTCGCTGTAAAGTGAATAGGGAGATGTGGTGCCGGCCTTGATGATGTTGCCCTTGTAGAGCTTGAACTTAACCTCACCGGTAACATACT
>CAMODS010000156.1 GCA_946611525.1 uncultured Lachnospiraceae bacterium
GATGATTAGAGTCTCAAGACAGGCTATCGCCGAGGCAGGGGCAGATCATGAGGCCTTTGTGGCCGGGGATCTTACCATGACAGGTGAGCAGCTTGCTCCCCTGGGGGATTTGGACTTTGATGAGCTTATTGACATCTACAAGGAGCAGGTGGCTGTGATCTTGGATGAGGGAGTGGATCTTTTCATCGTAGAGACCATGATGTCCCTCCAGGAGTGCAGAGCAGCTCTTTTGGCTATCAGAGAGCTGGATAGTGACATTCCTGTTATGATAAGCCTTACTTATAATGATGATGGCAGGACTCTATACGGTACGCCTCCTGAGGTGGCTATGGTGACATTGCAGTCCATGGGAGCTGATGTGGTTGGGCTTAACTGTTCTACAGGCCCTGACGCCATGCTGCCACTGGTAGAAGCTATGGCAGAGGTTGCCACCATCCCTATCCTGGCAAAGCCCAATGCGGGTCTTCCGGAGCTTATAGATGGCGAGACCCAGTATCGGATGACTCCTCAGGAGTTTTCCGACGCGTGTGGACGCCTTTTGGACGCGGGGGTCTCTGTTATCGGCGGATGCTGCGGGACTACGCCTGAGCATATTAAAAAACTTGTTTTAGACCATAAAGATCATGCATTAAATAAGCCCATTAACAAAAAGCGCCGGATCATCACTTCGGAGCGTAAAAGTGTTGAGTTTGTCACCGGCGGGCCCTTTATCATAATAGGCGAGCGCATTAATCCCACAGGCAAAAAGGCTTTAAAAGAGGAACTAACCAATGGCTCTTTGGATATGGTATGCGATTTTGCCAGAGCTCAGGAAGCTGACGGAGCAGCTGTTTTGGACGTTAATTTCGGCATGAACGGCATAGATGAAAAGGACACCATGGTACGAGCCGTAAAAGAGCTTATTTACACTACGGATCTGCCACTTTGCATAGATTCAAGCTTCCCAGAGGTGGTGGAGGCCGCGCTTAGGATATATCCCGGTCGTGCACTTATAAACTCCATCTCCGGTGAGGAAAAGATGCATGAGCTTTTACCAATAGCCAAAAAATACGGTGCCATGTTCATCCTGCTTCCTTTAAATTCCACCGGACTTCCAAAGGATAATACGGAAAAACACGCCAATATAGATATGGTCCTTGATGAAGCTGCAAAGCACGGACTGTCCATAGATGACTGTATAGTAGATGTTTTGGTTTCAACTGTGGGAGCGGACGAGGATGCGGCATATAAGTGCTTTGAGACGGCGGCTTACTGTAAAAATGACCTTAAGGTGCCTACCACCTGTGGGCTTTCCAACATTTCCTTCGGGCTGCCCCAGAGGACTTTTATAAATACGGCATTTTTATCCATAGCCTTGGCTCATGGACTTACCTCAGCCATATCAAATCCCGGTCAGGAGCTGCTCAAATATACGGCTTTTGCATCAGATCTGTTGCTGAAAAAGCCCGGATCTGTTGAAAGGTATATCAACAACGTGCCGGGATCAGATGTTGTCTTTGGCAGAGCCGATAAAAATGCTGTTAAAAACACCCCAAATCCTACCGGATCAAAAGAAAATAAAAATACACCTGATGCAGGAGCCTCAAGCGGCAGTTTTTCCGATATTGCCATGTGCGTCATAAACGGTGAAGCCGGTAAAATTGAGGGTTTGGTGAAAAAAGCACTGGATGATGGAGATGTTCCGGGAGAACTTATTGATAAAGAGCTTATCCCTGCCATCAATGAGGTGGGTGCAAGATACGAAGCCAAGCGTTTTTTCCTTCCTCAGCTTATAGCCGGAGCCAATGCCATGAAGGCGGCCATGGATATCATAGAGCCTCTTTTGGTAAGGGATGACAGCGAGATGCGTGAAACCATAGTAGTTGCCACCGTGGAGGGTGATATCCATGATATAGGTAAAAATCTGGTGGTTTTGATGCTTAAAAACTACGGATACAACGTCATTGACCTGGGAAAGGATGTACCTGCATCCGTTATTGTTGATGCCGCCATGGAAAATGATGCCGCAGTGATCGGGCTTTCGGCCCTTATGACCACCACTATGTTAAAGATGAAAGAAGTCGTAGAGGAAGCAAAGGCACGTGGTTGCAATTCTAAGATCGTTATCGGAGGAGCCTGCATCACCCAGAGCTTTGCGGATGAGATAGGAGCCGATGGTTATTCTGAAGATGCCGCAGGCTGTGTAAAGCTGGTGCAAAAACTTCTTTTATAGTTCAGATAAAAAAATGTTGACAAGCACATTAGTTTGTGTTAATTTATATGAGTTGTAAAAACCAAGCAGAGTTCCACTCTCGCCTAAGCATTTAAAAGTATGACTTAGTGCTGATCATTTTACACCTATCATTTTTGTGATTTTGTGTAGCTGATAATGTGGGACACTGTCCCGCATTTTTTTTCGAATTGGAGGGTAGAGCCATTAGCGAGTTAATGATTAATGAACAGATCAGAGACAAGGAAGTTCGTCTGATCGGAAGTGACGGTGAGCAGCTTGGCATTATGTCAGCCAAGGATGCTTACAAGCTGGCGCAGGAGGCTGAGCTTGATCTGGTAAAGATCGCTCCCAATGCCGCACCACCTGTTTGTAAGATCATTGATTACGGCAAGTACCGTTACGAGTTGTCCCGCAAGGAAAAGGAAGCTAAAAAGAAGCAGAAGATCATCGAGATCAAGGAGATCCGTCTTTCTCCCAACATTGAGGAAAACGATCTCAATACCAAGATGAATGCTGCCAGAAAGTTTTTATCCAAGGGCAACAAGGTAAAGATCACACTTCGCTTCAGAGGTCGTGAGATGGCTCATATCGCAGCTACGCGCCACGTGCTGGATGATTTCGCAGAGGCGCTTTCAGATGTGGCTGTCATCGAAAAGCCTTCCAAGCAGGAGGGAAGAAGCATTAGCTTGGTACTCACAGAAAAGAAGAATTAAGGAGGACATATCATGCCTAAGATCAAGACTAAAAGAGCGGCTGCTAAGCGTTTCAAGGCTACAGGCACCGGCAAGCTTAAGAGAAATAAGGCTTATAAGAGCCACATTCTGACAAAGAAGTCTACAAAGAGAAAGAGAAATCTCCGTAAGGCTGCTATGACAGACGAGACAAATGTAAAGAACATGAAAAAGGTACTGCCTTACCTTTAATATTGGTAAGGAATTAGGAGGATTATATTATGGCAAGAGTTAAAGGCGGAATGAACGCAAAGAAAAAGCATAATAGAGTGCTTAAGATGGCAAAGGGCTATCGCGGCGCACGCTCCAAGCAGTACCGCGTAGCTAAGCAGTCAGTTATGAGAGCCCTTGCAAGCTCTTATGC
>CAMODS010000157.1 GCA_946611525.1 uncultured Lachnospiraceae bacterium
AATCCCCCTTAGAGAGTCTGCCCAGACGCTTTACGGTGGCGATGACGGCATTTGGCAACGCATCTATCAGTTCATCGTTTATGGGTGCGAGCTGCTGAGTCATTTTACTGCCTTTTTTAATGTCTTTTATAAATCCAAAGGACATGTCATTGTCAATCATCTGGATGCCAGTTATGACACCGTCCTTTGCCTCCATGTAGTAGTTGTCCCGGTTCCTGTCGATCTGACCACATATCAGGTCAAAAACATGCATGGTGGCTATATCCTTGACCACCTTGAGGTCGTATTTGTTCTTTTGCTTATCTTCAAACAATACATCAAAGGCGGCCTTTCCCTTGGCTTCCTCCATGACGTTTCCGATGAGTTTTTTCTCGCCGTTCATCACTTCTGCCGTCTCAGACCGCATCACTAAGTGGGATATGCCTAGCAGGTCTCCCATGCGGGAAGTGGCCACGTTTCTCTGGGATATGACGCTGCCATCCTCTATCATTGCAACGTTTGAGGAGATGATATCGGAGTTGAAGTGTTTTAAGAAATCACTCACGATATTTGAGATAAATGCCGAGGCTTCATCATCCACATCTATCTCTGACAAAAATTGCACCAGAGGGTTTAACGCAAGATACTTGCCATTTTCATTATTACTCGCCATCGCCTTGGCTTTTTCCACATAGTTGCCGGGGATTTTGTTGAACAAAAATTTCCCGACCAGGTTGCTGTAGTTGATACTTAAGGTGGCGTTTCTGGACATATTCTTGAAGTTTACTTCTTTCACATAATCAAACTGCTTTTCTATCGCTTTGTCCAGGCGCTGTATTAGTTTATCGTACTCCGGTTTATATGCCGGCATGTCCTTGATCTTTGCTTTGATGGCATTCCATGTCTGCTCGATGTTTTCTGAGGATTTCTCCTCCTCCTTGAAGTATTTGTTTTCCCCTTTGTTTTTGTATTTGTAGATGACGGATGTGCCCATACCCATCTTTACTACGTCTTTGTCTGCTAACTGTACGGATGTGCTACCCTTGTCTGCGAGGGCCTCCCCCCAGGTAACCACCCCTTTGCCCTTGTGGCCGGCCACATACTGGGTGATACTGCTGACAAACACCTTTCTGTCATAGGAACATACAGCCATGATACCCCTTGCCATGGTCGTGACCATGGGATCACGATTTTTCGTCGCCAGGTATGCCTTAGACGCTGTGATCACCTTGTCATACATCTTTGACAGGCCTAGTCCTACCATCCTGATCTCGTCGAAAAAGGCTGCCTTTACCTCCGGCGTGGCATCTTCCGGCGGTGTGGGCGGCATCTTGTTGGTGAGTATCGCCTGTGCCCCATCGAGACCCATGATGATATCGGACACATCCTTTGTCATCTTGTCCCTGGGGATGTCAAAGATATCCTTTTGTGCCAGTCTGCCGCTAATGAAATAGTCATTCATACACTGACCGTAGTCACGCTTGAACTGGTCCACATAGGATGCTTCCCATTTTCTGGACTTTTGTATGTCGTGCACCTTTATCTGCATCTTATCTGCCAGTTCCGCGCCCTCGGAGTCGTACATATAACGTCCTATACCGGCCATCACACGTTCACAGGTCGCACGTCTGGCATTACGGGTAGGCATAAAGAAACTGGACTTCCTGTTATCTAGGTAATAGCACATATGCGATACCAGGTTGGTCAGTTCGGTCTCCATCTCCTCCTTGCTGCTGCAGCCTCTGAGCACCTTATTAGCAGATACCACCACGGGCTTGAAGTATTCCGAGGCCTTTGACCTGTCACCGGCTAGCTGATTCAGGTTTTGCACCAGTTCTTCAGGGAGGTCAGTATCTGCCTTATATAATGGCTTTTGATCTGCCTGCAGATTATTTTCCATGTTCATATTATCTATGAGATTGGCATTTTTACCAACCAAAAGATTATACTGCTCTGATATATTTTCCTCGGTTTTGATTTCAACTGTTTTGCCAAGTTGCAAGTCCATTTCTTTCATACAGATACCTCCTCTATCCCCAGCTCCTCCATATCTGCAACTAAAAAGAAACAGAGAAGCCTCTCTATTTCAGTTTCATTTTAAACTGACGTTGTGCTTCTCTGTTCATATCCTTTTTCGCTATATCAGCACGCTTGTCATAGAGCTTTTTACCCTTTGCCAAGCCCACTTTTACCTTTACGAGACTACCATTAAAATACACCTCTACGGGCACTAAGGTATATCCCTGCTCCTTGAGCTTCTGGGAGATCTTTCTTATCTCAGATCTATGCATCAAAAGCTTACGGGGTCGCAGGGGATCCCTGTTAAAAATATTGCCTTTTTCATAGGGAGAGATGTGCATCTGGAGTATCATCATCTCGCCGTTTTCTATGCGGATGTAACTCTCCTTGATGGAACACTTGCCGGTACGGAGGGCCTTTACCTCCGTACCAACCAGTGATATACCTGCTTCATAGGTCTCTTCTATAAAATAGTCATGATATGCTTTTTTGTTGTTGGCGATCAGCTTGTGACCACCTCCACTGTCCTTGGCCATGATCATACCTCGCTTTATTAAGGTACTGCTATTTTACAGTTACCTTTACCTTTTTGTAAAGACCATTTTGTGCATATACATAGATATGGCAGGTACCCTCACCAACAGCCTTGATGCTGCCGCTTCGGCTTACCCTTGCAACCTTTTTGTTGTCTGACTCATAGCAGATATTTCTGTGGTGAGATATCTCTTTGTTCTTCTCATCCTTGAGCTCAAATGACTTAAGCCTGTATCTCTTACCTGCTTCAAGCTTTACTGACTTGGTATTGACTCCCACGCTCTTTGCAATGGTGTACTTATGTCCAAGGGTGGTGGCGTGAACATTTTTGGAAACAGCTATGATCTGCTTCTCGCCGTCCACCTCCTTGTAGGCTGCCACCACATACTTGTAATACCTTGCCTTTTTAAGCTTCTTGTGTGTCCAGTATAGCCTGTTAACGTTCTTTATGGTCTTAAGTTTCTTTAGTTTATACCTCTTGTGACCGTGGTTACAGTAGTTGCCGTAGATGAGATATCCGTCAGCCTCCGGCACCTTCTTCCACTGGACCTTCATGGTCTTTTTGCCACGCTTGGTAGCACGGGCCGTAAGCTTCCAGAAGGTGGAGCCTGACACCTCGTCATCCTCCAAGGCTTCTTCAAACTCCTCTAAGGATCCGTAAAGGATCTCCTCCTCCGTAGTCTCGGATACGAGGCTGGTGCCCTTGGCACCGGTAAAACCACCGCCTCCGCCACCGCCGGAGGCCCCGCCGGACGAACCGGAGCTGCC
>CAMODS010000158.1 GCA_946611525.1 uncultured Lachnospiraceae bacterium
AGGATCATCAATTCGCTTAAGAAGATGAATATAGAGCTTAGAGCATAGTAGTAGAAGCACAGAATGACAATGAGGTAGAAAACAGAGCATGAAAAAGCCCCACGTAGCCGAGTGTTTTTCCACTCGGCGGTGGGGCTTTTTATGATCTGTTTTCGACAAGGATCAGATCTCAATCAAAATATATACCGTTCCGAAAGGATATATCACGGGGATCACGTAGCACTTGCCGCGGAAGGTGATCTCCTCATCATCCTCGTGGTAGGGCGGCTCAAGGGTGAGCTCCATGGCACGTGAATTGCTCATGTTTACAGTGTAGAGTCCGTTGTGGAGATTTAAAAAGTCCTCAAGGGAGGCCTCCACATATTCATCAAAGCTGTCAAACTCCATATCGGCATAGCGGCTCGCAAACTCGATGGCCACATCCTCGTCCATATCAAGTGATGCGGTGATGTGGATGGGACCGCCTATGCGCTGGGTCACACAGCAATGTGCCTCGTAGCTGTCCACCTCGATGGGAGCAAGGGGTGTAAAGTCCTGTCCCACAAAACGGACCAGACTGTTAAAAATAAGCTTTATGTAGATGACTGCATGCTCGGGAACCTCGCCGCCTGTTTCTTCAAGGAAGTTCTCAACCAGCCTCTCCACAGCATCATCGCTCTCGTCCTCAGATGACAGGGAGCCAAGATCATTTTCAGCCTGATACTCTATGAGATATGTCTCCAGCTCTTCATTGCTCAGATATCCCAGATCCACAAGCGCCTGTCCCAAAAGCAGGTAGTTGGAGTTTTGTGTCTCCAAAAGATCCTCAAGCTGGTCATCAAAGAGGTAGTTGCGCTCAACGGCAATCTCACCAAAACGCTTGTCCTCGCGGGTCTGCATAAAGCACACCTCATCTACCTCTGCAGCAGTCATATAGCCCTTTTGCATGGCAAGTGTGCCGAGCTTTACGTGAGTGCTCTGGGTCTGCGCGATAGCCTTGGAAAGCTGATCGGTAGTTACAGCGTCCTTACCAAGCAGGAAATTTCCGAAAAATTGTGCAAACATAGATCCTCCTTAGGGAAGGTGCTTTTCAATGATGGTCTGAACCTGTGCAACGTTTACAGGCTTTTGGATGAAGTCCTTGGCACCGGCCTCTATGGCAGCCTTGAGCTGAGCCTGTGTACCCACGGAAGATACGATAATGATCTCGGCCTGTGGATCCTCAGAGATGATGCCCTTTACAGCTTCGATACCATCCTTGACCGGCATGACTATATCTAAAAATGCTAATGTGGGATGATGTTCGCGATACTTGTCGATGGCCTCCTGACCATTGGATGCGTCGATGAAAGTGGCACCCTCGCCAAGAGAATTGATCACATCCTTAAGCTGCTTCCTGGCCAAAATGGAATCATCGCTGATAAGGATGGAATAATTACTAAAATCCATTTTTACTCTCTCCTAAAAAACGAAAGTTGTGAAGCGAAACTTAAAAATCGCTTTGCAGATATTATATAATAAACCAAAAAAATAATCAATGATAAGTATTTTATTGAAAAAGTCTAAAAATTATGGTAAAATCTCGTATTGCGTGAGCAGTTTTAGGAGATAAAATGCCATTTTTTTATGGCCCAAAGCAGCTTGCAAAATGTCTATTTTTTAAGAAAGGGTATTCGTAATGAACGTACAGGTAGAGAAATTAGAAGGCAGTATGGCAAAGCTTATCATAAGCGTTGAGCCTGAGAAGGTAGATGAGGCATGTGACCGCGCTTATAAGCGTATAAAGAACCGTATATCGGTACCGGGCTTTAGAAAAGGCAAGGTACCCAAGAACATGATAGAGAAAATGTATGGCCCCGAGATCTTTTACGAGGACGCCTCACAGTTTTTGATCAATGAGAACTATCCCAAGGTTTTTGACGAGATCGATGAGGACGTTGTTTCCTCACCCGAGATAGAGGTGACTCAGATCGAAAAGGGCAAGGACTTTATCTTTGAGGCTACTGTAGCCCTCCGTCCTCCCGTAAAGCTGGGCAAGTACAAGGGCGTATCTGTCACAAAGATCGACACCGGCGTGACAGATGAGGACATACAAAAGGATATCGACAACGATCTCAAGAGAAACTCCCGCATCATCGAGGTGACAGACCGTGCAGCTTTAAAGGGCGATACGGTAGTACTTGACTACAAGGGCACCATCGACGGCGTTGCTTTTGACGGCGGCACTGCTAAGGGACAGAGCCTTGAGCTTGGCAGCGGCACCTTCATCCCCGGCTTTGAGGATCAGCTCGAGGGCGTAGGCATCGGTGAGTCCGTTGACGTAAAGGTTACCTTCCCCGAGGATTACCAGGCAGCTGAGCTGGCAGGCAAGGATGCAGTTTTTGCATGCACCATCCACACCATCAGGACCCGTGAGATGCCGGAGCTGGCTGACTATATCGACGATCAGGGCTTTGACTCTGAGGAGGATTATAAAAAGGAAGTGCGCGAGCGCATCGAAAAGCGCAAGGAAAATGAGGCTCGCCGCGCATACGAGGACGAGGCTATCGCAAAGATCATCGCCGATTCCGAGATCGAGCTTCCCGATCCCATGGTTGAGACACAGCTTGACTCCATGGTTAGGGACTACGCCATGAGCCTTCGTCAGAGCGGACTGAAGCTTGAGGATTACCTCAGTTTTTCCAATATGACAGAGGAGCAGCTCCGCACCCAGATGCGTCCCGATGCTGAGGACAGATTAAAGGGCAGCCTCGTACTCGAGGAGATCGCAGAGGCTGAAAAGCTTGAGGCTACTGACGAGGATGTGGACAAAAAGATCGAGGAGATGGCCGCTATGTACGGCATGGCAGTGGACTCCTTTAAAAAGGATATGCCCGATTCCGAAAAGGATCGCCTGAAAAAGGAGATCACCATGGAAAAGGCCATCGACGTTATTCTTGACAACAAAAAGGAGACCAAAAAGCGCGCCTCCAAAGATGATGAGGAGTAAGGAGATAAAATATGGCAACAATACCTTATGTCATTGAACAAAATTCCAGAGGCGAGAGATCCTATGATATTTACTCCCGTCTGTTAAAGGACAGGATCATTTTCCTTGGTGAGGAGGTCAACGAGACCACGGCTTCACTTACGGTTGCCCAGCTTTTATTCTTAGAGTCTGAGGACCCCGGCAAGGACATCCACCTTTACATCAACAGCCCCGGCGGCATGGTCACCGCAGGCTTTGCCATTTACGACACCATGCGCTACATCAAGTGTGATGTATCCACCATCTGTGTGGGACTGGCTGCTTCCATGGGTGCGTTCCTTTTGGCCGGCG
>CAMODS010000159.1 GCA_946611525.1 uncultured Lachnospiraceae bacterium
TCCGGCCTTTGAAACTCCTCCTCCTATAAGGACTGCCTCGGGATTGATAACATTGCAAACAGTGGCGATCATCTTGCCGAGCATGTAACATACTTCACGGACAACCTCCATGGCAACCTCATCTCCATCCTTGGCCAGATCAAAAACATCCTTAGCCGTGAAGTCCTCAATCTCAGAGAGTCTGGTCTTTTTATCGGTGCGTTCAAGCCTGCGGTGCGCCATCATAACTATGCCGGTGGCTGACGCATATTGCTCGATGCATCCGTGATTGCCACAGTTGCAGGCCAAAAGCTCGTCCTCGTTAACATTGATATGTCCGATCTCTGCCGCGGATCCGTTAAAGCCCGTAAGGATCTTGTTACCAATAACGATGCCTCCGCCGATGCCCGTTCCCAGGGTGACCATAAGGATACTCGAATAATCCTTGCCGGCTCCCATCCAATATTCGCCAAGAGCTGCTATGTTGGCGTCGTTTGCTGCCCTGACCCGGAGTCCTGAGAGCTCCTCCATCTCCTTTACGATGGGCACTACGCCCCAGCCAACGTTAACGCACCTGTTCACCACGCCGTCCTCGGTGACAGCTCCGGGTACACCGATACCGATACCCTCAACCTCTTCCTTTGTGATATCCTTTGCCACCATCTTGCCGTGCACGGCGGCTACAATGTCCTTAAGGATATTGGCACCGTTATCGGATGTATCAGTAGGTATCTCCCATTTTTCCAACAGGGTACCGTCTGTCTGAAAAAGTCCCAGCTTGCAGGTAGTCCCCCCTACGTCCACACCAAAACCGTATTTTTTCATAGCAACCTCCTGAAATTCTTCACAACGATAGAAGTATTATACTCTATTTGCCGAAACAATTCACTAAAAAAATGCCCTTCCGATAACACGGAAGGGCATCATGTATGAACAAAACTACCCTATGTTGCCAAACAACTGAGCAGACTGGGCTCTCTCATTGTCCTGCTTCATCCTTTGCATCATCACCTGATAGGTGTCAAGAGTCTCCTTTTTCTTGAGATCGGTCACTGCCTTGGGAATGTCCAGATCCTCAAGTCTGCTCTGTGCAGCAGTGGTATTCTCGGCAGCATTGTAATTGTAGTTGATGCCGTGCTCTAACGCATTGGTCTTGGCACCGATGCTGCTGCGGGTATCATTTACTGCCTGAAGAGCCTTATCAATATCATCAATGTTAAAATCGGGCTTGGTCACATCAAAGTCCTTGATCCCAAGCTTTTCAAGTGTAGCGTCTCCTGTGTCCACGGTAACGCTGTTGGGATTACTGTCGGTGGCTATCCTGATGTTGGAATTGGTGCCATCCAAAAGATTCTTGGTATTGTATGTGGTCTGTGATGCAATGTCCGCAATACCCTGCTTCAGCTCATCTATCTCATCCTGGATATGCGACCTGTCGCTGTCAGTGATCGTACCGTTACCAGCCTGGATCGCAAGCTCCCTCATGCGCTGAAGTGAATCTGTAATATTGGCAAGTCCGCCGTCCGCAACATTGGAAAGCTCTATGCCGGACTTCATGTTTTCTGCGCCAACCTCGAGTCCTGTAGCCTGAGTCTCCTCTCTTTCGGCAATGCCCAACTCTGCCGGTCCGGCTGCTGCCGTAGGCAATGCACTGCCGCTGGCGATCTGACCATAAATGCCGGGGCCGCCTCCCCTGATCGACATATCACTCATAATGCTACCTCCTTAACACACACCTGCAAATGTCCTCTGTAAAAAAAAGAACACTTAAACTCTCTTAAGTGTTCTCATTATATCATGGTTTTTTTGAAATTTACAGACTATTTTTAGAAAAATACGTGATGTCCGATGACTATACCGGCATCTCCTCTGTTCCTGTGGAAGTTCTTGCAGTCACCCACGGGTGATGACCCTGCAAGTGCCTCCTGCGCTGCCTGTATGCAGGATGCTGTAGCGCTTCCTGAAGCTATGGCGCTGGCAAGCCTGCCTGAGCTGGCGGGTCCAAACTGATAAGGCTGATAGATAACACCTGAAATGGATGATGCATAGCCTGCGTGAAGTCTGTTTACTACAACAGCACCCACAGCAACCTGTCCCTCATAGGGCTCACCGCCTGCCTCACAATAAATGAGATTTGCCAAAAGTGTCACATCATCAACAGTCGCCTCAACGGCTTCGTTTTGTGTAGCAACAGGTGCCTGCTGCTCTGCGGCAGGTTCCTCTGCCACTTGCTCGCTTTTGGCTGCCTCAGCCAAAGCTTCTGCCTGCGCTGCTTTTTCAGCCTTTGCCAGTAAATATATCTGATTAAGTGCCTGCTCATCCTCAACGGAAAGTGCAGTTGTCATCTCTTCAAGATCGAGAGATTTGTATAAAGCTTTTGCCACATCGCCGGTCACACAGTATTTACTCTTAACATAGCCCTTTACATCGCCTGACTTGATCTTTGTCCATGATCCCTTTTCGGATACCACGTTTGCCACGTCACCACGTCTGAGCTTTGCCACGATCTCGCCATCCTTTGAAGCCGTCTTCCTGACATATACAAAGTCATCCACATCTGCCATGAGACGGTCTTCCCATTTGCTCTTTTTCTGAAGTGAAGCTGCAACCACTGAAATGGCAGCCTCATCTACCGTAAGCTCTGCCTGCTCCCTGGCATCATACTGGATGTCTGAAAGCTCGGATACGATTCCTGCTGTAGCATAGCCTGTAGGCTCAAATGTTGTTTCCTCTATAACGGGTGCGTTGATATAAGCTTGGGACGCCATGGCAACTACTGAAAGTGCCACTGCAGTGCTTGAGATCAGTCTCTTTTTTATTGCTCTGTTAGCGTTCATACTTCTTTTAACGACTCTGTTAAGCCTTATAGACTTAATCGTTACTCCTTTTTTACATTTGTTACAATTTTGTTACAAAAACATTATACCTGTTGCAACAATTAAGTCAAGCCAAATTTTTTGTTAAAAGTAGCCAAAAATTGCACCTACCGCTTCCTTCTTTTGAAGAAAATCGCAAACCCTATAGCTGCCAGAAGCACCGCCGTTGCCGATACCACCCATATCCAGTCTGTGGCAGTGGGGGTATACCAGGTCTTTACAGTACCGGCATTATCCATATCCCACTCGTCTCCACCGGGCATCTTTCCACCCGCCATATTTCCGTCCATTTGGGGCATCTCTCCTTCAGACTGACTACTCCCATTCATTTGGGGCATACCGCCTTCAGACTGACTGTTCCCGTCCATACGGGGAGCACTGTCTCCGGAGGCATTTTTATC
>CAMODS010000160.1 GCA_946611525.1 uncultured Lachnospiraceae bacterium
CACATGGCACACTGCATAGTAGAGGCGGTGGAGGAGAATGACGACGAGGCAGTAAGAAAACTAAACGAAGTTATTGACAAATTCATGAAGTAAGATCCTTCGGGCTGCGCCCTCAGGATGACAGGAAAGATCCTTCGGGCTGCGCCGGATTTGTCATTCTGAGCGAAGCGAAGAATATTTAAAGAAAGGGGATATGTATGGTAACAAGTGATAAGGGGATAATCAGTTTAAAGCACAGTATCATGGAGGAAATCTGCAAGCTGGCATGGGCCGGCGAGCTGGATGCGGAGCACAAGGATCAGGTGGTCTACGAGATCATCCCCGGTCCCAAGCCCGACTACCGCTGCTGTATCTACAAGGAGCGTGAGATCGTCCGTCAGAGGATACGTCTGGCCTGTGGAGAAAATGTGTCCACAAAGCCCCATTCCAAAAATGTGGTGCAGGTCATCGAGCCTGCCTGCGATGACTGTCCCATTTCAGCATATTCGGTGACAAATGTCTGTCGTTTCTGCTTGGGAAAGGCCTGCTTGAACACCTGTAAGTTTGGTGCCATTTATCCCGGCGAGACCAGGATGCACATCGATCCCCAAAAGTGTAAGGAATGTGGTATGTGTGCAAAGGAATGTCCTTATCAGGCTATCGTACACCGTGTGCGTCCCTGTAAAAAATCATGTCCCGTGGGCGCCATCCACTATGATGAGTACGGCTACTGCGTCATAGACGAGGACAAGTGCGTACAGTGCGGACACTGCATCCACAACTGTCCCTTCGGAGCTATCGGTTCCAAGACATATCTGGTACATGTGATAAATGAGATAAAGGCAGGCAAGGAAGTTATCGCCATGTGTGCTCCCGCTACAGAGGGACAGTTTGGCGAGCGTATAAATATGGCTTCCATAAGAAGAGCGCTAAAGAAGCTGGGCTTTTCCGATATGGTTGAGGTTGGCCTCGGCGGTGATATGACCGCAGCCTATGAGTCCGAGGAGTGGAGCGAGGCTAAAAAGGAGGGTCATAAGATGACCACCTCATGCTGTCCCGCATTTATCAATATGCTGCGTCAGCATTATCCCGATATTTTTGAAAACAACAGCTCATCAACGGTATCTCCCATGTGTGCCATCTCCAGGTATCTAAAGGCTACACATCCGGGATGTGTCACCGTATTCGTAGGTCCCTGTATCGCCAAAAAGTCAGAGACTTTGGACGAGACTGTTCCCGACAATGCAGACTACGCCATCACCTATGGAGAGCTGCGTGCCCTTATGAGATCAAAGGATGTGGAGATAATTCCTTTGGAGGAGGATTACCAGGAGTCATCCGTATGGGGCAAGAACTTTGCTTCATCCGGCGGCGTGGCAGCAGCCGTTATCGAGTGTATGCAGGAGCGTGGCGAGGACACCTCGGATATCAAGCTTATGACCTGCGCAGGCGGCGACCAGTGTAAAAAGGCGCTTACGCTACTAAAGGCAGGAAAGCTGGATGCAGACTTTATCGAGGGCATGGTTTGTCCCGGAGGCTGCGTGGGCGGACCTTCCAGACACCGCACCGAGGCTGAGGTGCTAAAGGCCAGAAAGTCACTTTTAGGCCAGGCGGATGACAGAAAGATCCTAAAGAACTTGGAAAACTATCCCATGGACAAGTTCTCCATGTATAGGGACGGACATATGTAAGACTTTCGAGACCCCAGGATTGACACCGGGGTCTCTTTTATAATCAGTGTAACTATAGCTTTTGATAGCAGAATCTGATGGGGAGGAGAGGATTTTGGCTGATCATGTACTTACTTCCAGAGATAAGAATGATCTTTTCTGGGTTAAAAAGAGACGATATATGGTTTCGTCCGATTACAAAAGCGTATCCGGAAGAGGGATCTTTAATTCGGATATGGTGTCAGATATACACAGTGCCTATGACAGGCATACTGAGGGGCTGACTTTTTTTGAACTGACGGGGGATGAATTTATGGATCCCCCTCCCACGGCATCCGGTCAGACAGCTTTTATTTTGTCTGTTGCAAAGTTGTTGCACACCATGGACGATAATACACTTGATGACGAGGCATCTTTTGGTCTTTATGATGATGGTTTTGAAAACACTGTCAAAAATACCAGGACTCTTATCAGACAGACTTTGGATGCGTATTTCAAGGGCTGTGGCGTGGACAGAGAAGGGAACGAGTTCCACGACAAGAAGAAAAAGGAAGATGCCCAGGAATTATTCTACCGATGCAGGCAGGAGTACGATAATTACGTAAAGGTAGAGAGAAAAAGTGCCGGATATGAGCTGATCGATACCATACGAAAAGAGCATGGTATAGCAGAACTCATTGATACGGACGAAACGGGAGAGGATCCAATCTTAGATCAATTCATAGCTGAGCATAAGGAAGCTTTCGAACAGCACCGCGAAAAGATAGAGGCGCTGCTTGAGATCAACCGCAAGGGTATCATTGAGATATCCCAGCGAAAGGCTTCCAAGGAGGCTCTCTTAGCTCCGGTATCAGGGATACTTGAGGATGAATCCGTAGATGAAAAAAGACGCCATCTTTTAAAGTGGTCTTTTGATATGTATCTGTCTGAAATCGACAGTATCATCATCCGGCTTTTATACAGGAGGGAGGCGGTATACTACCTGACAAGGTGGCTTTTGACTAGCGAACCTGTCGACAGGCTGATAGCGGAAAAGATATCGCAGATATCGGATGAAAGGCCAAAAAGGCTTGATAATAATACACTTCTTAAAGATATTCCGGGATATTCAAAGCCTGAGGAGGATGCATACAACGGGCTTGACCAGAATAATATAGCATCTGTTTTTGAATTGGGAGAAGAACTTCGACGTTACATATCTGATCACCCCTTCCAATTTGAAGCTCAATGTCTTTTGTCGATCTCACACAACTTAGATGGACTTGCTAGTATTTTGCCAAAAGCCTGGGAGATGGTACAGGCGGTAGACAGGCTGACCATATCCGGGGATTTTGCAAAGCTTTCACCGGATGACAGGCAGCGGCTGTTTGATGCATGGGTTGTATCGGATGTGATGTGCATCATCGGTTATACCATTACTGAAGTTATTATCGGGGATCCCGACAGGACCGTAAAGGAAGCCACGGAGACCTTTGAGAAGATGCTTCCCGTGCTTAGCTACAGTGCTACGGAAAGAGATGTGAGAAAAATGCTGGTGCAGATCGTCAGGGAAAGGAGTGG
>CAMODS010000161.1 GCA_946611525.1 uncultured Lachnospiraceae bacterium
GTGGAGTCCTCCTCGCCATCGGGCTGGCTGACATCCACGGTGTGGGGATCGGCCACGGCCATGTTCTCAGTGGAAACATAGATGATGTCCCCATCCACCACGAATCTGCCGTTTTCCCGGATGATAAGCACCTTCGCCTCATCCTCTTTTTTAACGGTCTTTGCCTTAGCGGTATCTCCCATGGAGCCATCCGTCACCTGTGTAAAAACGGTATCAAAATCGTAGCCCGCACGCTTTGCCTCGGCCACTGTGCCGGCAAAACCCTCGTAGCCTGTAAAGGCCGAGTATGCCGTCATATCGTCGTATGCCGTGCGTACATAAGCGTTGTCACCCCTTTTGGAAACGCGCTGAAGCTTTACGCCCTCTGCACCGGAGGTCTCCTCCTTCACGTAGGACTTAAGCTCCTTGAAATCAAGATCTCCAATGGGCGCCACTTCTTCAAAGACCACCTTGTCTCCATTTATGGTCATGGTGGAAACCTCCGCTTTTTTCTCAAAAGTGCCGCCTAAGGCAAGGACGATGATCACAGCAATGATCACCACTACAAGGGATGCCATCATGCGCATCTTCATAAGCTGGCGCTGCCTGGCTCTCTTCTGTAGCTGAAGTCTTTTTTGTCTGTTGTATTTTTTCTTAGTCTGCTCATTCATAACTAATTTATTCTACCAAAATCCGTCTCAGTTTTCAAGAAAACGCTCTGAATTAAATGTATGGTCCATGTACCTGTGGCGGTAGCGCAGGATGATGGAAGAGATCTCCGAGAAAGCGCCCTCCTTTAGCACGAAGGAGTACAGCTTTTCGATGGGGGATGTAGTCATATGCTGCATGGCATAAAGCACCGAGGGTGACAGCACCTCGCCCCCCAGTTCCGCGGCGCAGTCACTGCAGAGCGTGCCTCGGTGGTTCATGGAAAAATGTGACAGCTTTTCTGTGTCCTGTGAGGCTGCGGATGTATCGTATGGCCACGTAGCCGACCGTTTTTCCGGTCGGCGGTGGGCATATGATACGTCCGCAGACTCACGGCCCGGCATGAAGCCGCAGTTCATGCATTCGAATACATTGGGTGCGTCACCGTTTATTACCATGGTGCGGTATTCGTAGACCATCTTTACATGCTGCGGCGAAAAGGACTCTTCGCCAAGT
The DNA here is from genome assembly GCA_946611525.1 of uncultured Lachnospiraceae bacterium. Classification (GTDB taxonomy): domain Bacteria; phylum Bacillota; class Clostridia; order Lachnospirales; family Lachnospiraceae; genus JAILEN01. The sequence goes on from CAMODS010000161.1 coordinate 1,144, forward strand.
GCCAGCAGACTGCGGTAGAGAAGCCTCAGGCGCTCACTTTCATCCATCTCCTGCCGGGCATAGTAATCCGCCACCTCCAAAAAATAAGAGGCGTACCACACCAGATCGATATTATTTTTTATCTGTGAAAAATGCTCCGAGATATCGCAGCCTGTGATGCTTATGGAATCCCTGCCCTCATAGGCTGTGAAGGTGCCGTAGACCATGGGGCTTCCCGCCGCCACCACCTGACTCTTGGGGCGCCTGGCTCCCCTGACAAAAGCCCCCACCCTGCCCCGTTCTCTGGTCAGGACGGTGACCCACTTGTCATAATCCCCCACATTTTTAGATGTTAAAATAAGCCCCGTGAGGGTGAATGTGTTATCCATTTGATTCCTCAAAATGGCAGGTTGCAGTCATCTGCCTCATTCTTTAACATATCCGAAGTTTTTGATGAGCATGTCGGAGTCGCGCCAGTTTTCCTTTACCTTTACAAAAAGCTTCAGGTTCACCTTTTCGTCAAGCATCTGCTCGATCTCGTAGCGGGCGTTGGAGCCGATCTTTTTAAGCATGGATCCGCCCTTTCCGATGATGATCCCCTTATGGGTGTCACGCTCGCAGACGATGGTGGCGGAGATATCGTAGATCCCCTGATCGTGATCGCCGGGGGCATGGTTCATTTGTCCACGTAGCAACTCGTTTTTTCGAGTTGCGGTGGACATATGGCCATGGGCCCGGCGTCCACGGGTTTCCCGCCACTTCATCTCATCGATCACCACCGCTATCCCATGTGGCACCTCATCACGTAGTGCATGAAGCGACTTTTCACGTATCACCTCAGCCACGATGGCGCGCATGGGCTGATCCGTCACCTCATCAGCATCATAGTACATGGGCCCGTAAGGCAGGTACTTAAAGATCTGTTCTAAAAGGATGTCACACCCTGTCCCCTGTCTGGCAGACAGAGGCACGATCTCCGCAAAGGGAATGAGATCCTGCCAGGCAGCTATCACCGGAAGCACCTCGTCATGGGCGATGGTATCGGTCTTATTGATAACAAGTATCACGGGGATCTCTGCATGGGCCAGCCTCTCCGCGATCTTTTTGTCACCGCCTCCGATGGTCGTATCCGGCTCCACCAGCCAAAGTATCATATCTGAGTCCGTCATGGCCAGATTCACCTGATCCATCATAAACTCACCCAGCTTGTTTTTAGCCTTGTGGATCCCCGGGGTATCCAAAAACACCACCTGTCCGAGAGCTTCATCCGTATAAATAGCGCGGATGCGGCTTCGGGTGGTCTGGGGCTTGTTGGCGGTGATGGCGATCTTTTGCCCCACCAGCTGATTCATCAGGGTGGACTTGCCTACATTGGGCCTTCCTAAAATGGCAACAAAGCCCGACTTAAGCCGGGCTTCATCGCCAGATTTTATTTCATTGATCAAATCCTTTGACATATTATTACTCCAGATAATCCTTGAGCTTTCTGCTGCGGCTGGGATGACGCAGCTTGCGGAGTGCCTTTGCCTCGATCTGACGGATACGCTCACGGGTGACATTGAACTCCTTGCCCACCTCTTCGAGGGTGCGTGATCTGCCGTCCTCCAGGCCAAAGCGAAGCTCCAAAACCTTTTTCTCACGATCCGTAAGAGTCTCCAAAACCTCGCCCAGCTGCTCTTTTAAAAGTGTAAACGTAGCAGCATCCGCAGGTACGGGAACATTGTCGTCCTGAATGAAATCTCCAAGGTGGGAATCCTCCTCCTCACCGATGGGAGTCTCAAGTGATACAGGCTCCTGGGAAATCTTTAGGATCTCTCTGACACGCTCCACGGGGATCTCCATCTCAGCTGCGATCTCCTCGGGAGTAGGTTCGCGGCCCAGCTCCTGCAAAAGCTGTCTGGATACGCGGATCAGCTTGTTTATCGTCTCAACCATATGCACCGGGATCCTGATGGTCCTGGCCTGGTCGGCTATGGCTCTGGTAATGGCCTGACGGATCCACCATGTGGCGTAGGTAGAAAACTTGTAACCCTTCTGGTAATCAAACTTTTCCACAGCCTTTAT
>CAMODS010000162.1 GCA_946611525.1 uncultured Lachnospiraceae bacterium
ATATTGAATTATATTGAATTATATTGAATTATATTGAATTATATTGAATTATATTTGGATATATTTTAATGCTGTCTACTGATTTGGTGGCTGTAGTGGAGCGAACCAAGAAAGAGGCTAATTGAAAAAGGAGTTTTTAGACGATGGAATAATCGATTATGTCCCCTGCATGGATGGTGTCCGTGTAGGGGATATTTACGCGGATGTACTCTTTGGAAAAGCCCGTCCAGTAGTCTGCACCGTCGAGGGTAACGGACTCCTCGATGAGGACCGAGAGAGTGCGGCCGCTATGTGCGCTGCGGTAAGCTTCGGACATCTTATCACCCAAGGCGATGAGAGCATCGCTGCGTTTTTGTTTATTCTGGGCAGATACCTGATCCGGCATTTTTGCTGCCCGGGTGCCGGATCGCTTTGAATACTTAAATACGTGCAGTTCATAGAATCCAATGCTTTTGACAAAGTCATAGGATTTTTCAAATTCCTCATCCGTTTCTCCCGGAAAGCCCACGATAACATCAGTGGTGATAGCGGGATCATCGAAATAGTCACGCAAGAGCTCCACTGCACGACGGTACTCCTCGGTGGTGTACTTTCTGTTCATCCGCTTTAAGGTCTCGTCGCAACCGCTTTGCAGTGACAGATGAAAATGGGGGCAGAGCTTTTCTATGGCCGCCAGCCTTTTGGCGTTTTCCTCAGTGATGGTACGTGGCTCAATGGAACTGAGACGGATACGCTCGATGCCATCCACCTCTGCGATGTCCTCAAGCAGATCGATGAGATCTATATCTTCGCTGTGAGGCTGGGAGTGAGTCATGTGTCCACGTAGAAGATCGTTTTTTCGATCTTCGGTGGACACATGATCACGAGCAGCCGGACTATAGCTGTAAGAGCCCACATGGATCCCGGTGATGACGATCTCCTTGAAGCCTTCGGCAGCCAGGCGATGCGCTTCCGCAAGGACGCTATCGAGACTCCTGGATCTCACCCGCCCTCTGGCGTAGGGGATGATGCAGTAGGAGCAAAACTGGTTGCATCCGTCCTGCACCTTTATAAAGGCTCTGGTGTGCTCATGTGGAGTGAAGCTTGCCATCTCCTCGTATTCATGCACACCCTCGTTTATATCTGAGATTTCCTGAACGTATCCGGTTTTCAGCAGCTCGATAAGCTCATGTTTTTTGTCATTACCGATGATGATATCGCAGCCCAGATCCTCCGGCAGGGTGCCGGCATCATGAGCGGTCTGCACATAGCATCCACATGCCACCACCACGGCGTCCGGATTCAGCTCTCTGGCGCGGCGGATCATCTGCCTGGACTTTCTGTCGGCGATATGCGTCACAGAACAGGTATTGATCACATAGACATCCGCCATCTCATCAAAGGGAACGATCTCGTAGCCGTCATCAATGAGCATCTGCTCCATAGCCTCGGTCTCGTATGCATTTACCTTACATCCTAAATTGTGTAATGCTGCTTTCATTTCACTCCAAAATAGTTTTACTGCCCAATCAGATTTAGGCTCATCGGACTTGGCAATCAGTTTATTATGATGGTTTCGGTAGTATCGATGGCCTCATCAAGGAGATCCTCGATGACATCCGCAAGCTTTTCTTCGCTGCGCTCAATGATGGAAAGCTTCGGCTTTGTCACGGGATGCTTTGCCACAAAGATGGTGCAGCAATCCTCATAGGGCAAAATGGATGTCTCATAGGTCCCAATGCGCTCGGAAATGGCGATGATCTCCTGTTTATCCATACCGATGAGGGGACGGTAAACCGGAAGCTCACATACTGCATCGGTACACAAAAGAGATGCCATGGTCTGACTGGCCACCTGACCTATGCTTTCTCCGGTAACGAGTCCGAGGGCACCGCGGCTGTCTGCAAAATGCTCCGCTATGCGCATCATGTATCTTCGCATTATTATGGTAAGCTCCTCGTGGGGGCATTTTTCATATATTGCCATCTGGATGTCGGTGAAATTTACCACATAAAGCCTGATCTCTCCGGCATACTTTGCCACTTGTTTGGCGAGATCCACCACCTTTTGCTTGGCACGCTCTGAGGTGTAGGGCGGTGCATGAAAGTAAACCGCATCGATGGTGACACCGCGCTTTGCAATAGTATATCCTGCAACGGGAGAGTCGATGCCTCCGGATAAAAGCAGCATGGCGGAGCCGTTGGTGCCAACTGGCATGCCTCCGGGTCCCGGGATCTGGCGGCAGTAAACATTGATCTCTTCACGGATCTCCACATACACCATAACCTGGGGATCATGGACATCTACCCTTACATCGGGGAAGGCATCAAGTATCTTTTCTCCGAGTGCAGCATTGATCTCCTGAGAGTCCAGGGGATAGTTTTTCCTGGCACGACGAGCATTAACCTTAAAGGTAAATCTTTTATCGGAGTACTCCTTATCAATATAAGATACAACCTGGGAAGCCAAGTCATCAAAGCCGTTATCCTCCAAAAGGATGCAGGGGCAGATGTAGACTATGCCGAACACATGCTGTAGTGCATCGCATACATCATCGGTATCCACCTCGCCCTCCGGCTCGATAAAGATCCTGCCCTGGGGACGAGTGATCTTAAACTCGGTGTCAATGTCCGAAAGAGCCTTTTTTATCTGCTTTACCAGGGTCTCCTCGAAAACGTGTCTGTTCTTTCCTTTTAGGGCGATCTCGCCATATTTTATCAAAAAAGCCTGTCTCATTTTTTACTCCTAATCTATTGAAAAATTATCCGTAGAATTATACTATAACAATATGTAATTTTCAATGAGATCCTTCGCTGCGCTCAGGATGACAGGGGAGTGGGACGATTGTCATTCTGAACGAAGTGAAGAATCTTTATATCCTTCATAGTGCTGAGGATGAGAAAGGAAAACACATGTCAGGGATAATCAGTTACAAGCTTTTGGAAAATATGGGCGACGGGATGGTAAAGGACTGGCTCTCGGAATTTCTGCCGGAGGTTCTGGCATTTTTCTGGTGCATCCTATTGTCCCTTGTGGTGTACTGGCTGGGCAGCAAGCTGA
>CAMODS010000163.1 GCA_946611525.1 uncultured Lachnospiraceae bacterium
TTCGTCCAAAAAGATATTGTGCATGCTTCCGATGACCGACATATCATGATCCCTGGCTGCAAACTCCAGCATCTTGGCCATGCCCGCCAAGGGCACGATACCTATTGTAGCGGCAGCAGACTTCATTCCGTGAACCTGAATGCGGTATGCATCAAAAGCCTGATCCAACGGATCCGGCAGTCTGTCCGGCAGATCTCCTATGTCACGCACGGGCTCTTCGGAAGGTACCGGTGCCCCGTTGTCCAAAGCATCCCTGACTGTCAGTATCTCAGCGTACATATTGTCAAGCTTGTCTGCATGGACGGGGATAAGCTCATAAAACTCCTTTACAGTATCCTCCAAAAGCTGTCTCTCCGGCAGATGAAGCCACGCAAAGCTCCAGTCAAGCCCCTCTACTTCCGGCAGATCCTCGGGAACCGTCTCTCCGGGATCGGCTACCACGCCGGCCTTTCGATCCTCTGCAGGCGCCGGCTTCATCATGTCCTCGGGCAGTATATGCCTTATGGTCTTTTCCAGCTTATCGCCGGCCACGGGCTTTGACAAAAAGCCATTAAAGCCCTCTTCTAAGTACATCTCCTTGGCACCGGTGACGGCATTGGCAGTAAGCACCACGATAGGTGTGTCACGATTGGGATTATCCTCATCGTCCCTGATCATATGCATGGCATCAATTCCATCAACCTCCGGCATCATATGATCCATAAAAATAATATCAAATTTATCTTTTTTTGCAAGTTCCACGGACTCCTGTCCTCCGGAGGCCTCTAAGATCTGAACTCTGGTATGCTTTAAAAGGCTCTTAAACACCCTCCTGTTCATGCCGTTATCATCCACCACCAAAACCTTTGCGTCCGGTGCGATAAAGGCACTGGTCTTACCAAAGAGGATGCCACCCGCGGCATTGAGTTCCTCCATGCGCGTATTAAAATCACCTACGGGAGTTTCGTCTAATATCTCCTGTTCCAAATCAAACCAGAACTTCGTACCCTTGCCATACGTACTCTCCACCTTTAGCTCACTGTGCATGAGTTCCAAAAGATGCTTTGCAATGGCAAGTCCAAGACCTGTACCTTCTATGTGGCGGTTTTTTATATCATCAAATCTCTGGTACTCATCAAAAAGGTGGGGCAGATCCTCTTCCTTGATACCGATACCGGTATCCTCAACCTCAAAATGCAGAACCTCTTTTTTGTTATTTTTCCTTGTGCCGGAAAGTCTCAGCCACACAGTTCCGGCAGGGGTATACTTAACCGCATTGGTCAAAAGATTGACCACCACCTGGCGGATACGCACATCATCACCCACGTAGCGGATAGGCATCCCCGGCTCCACATCGATCTCAAACTCCAGGCCCTTTACCTCTGCCCTCTGAGAGATCATATTGTAGAGGTCGTTCATCAGAGACGCTACCTCATAGTCCACATCCACTATCTCCAGCTTGCCGCTCTCGATCTTGGACTGATCCAGTATGTCATTGATAAGTGACAAAAGGGTACGGCCTGCTGTATAGATATCGTTGGCATATCCCAAAATGTCGGGATTGGTGGCCTCACGAAGTATCATCTCATCCATACCCAAAACCGAATTGATGGGGGTCCTGATCTCATGGGACATCTGTGCCAAAAATTCTGACTTGGCGGCGTTGGCACGCTCCGCCTCAACCTTGGCCTCCTGCACCAGGTCAAACTGGAGGTTTCTTACAGCCATGTTGTTGATACGGGCAATTATCCATCCCAGGTACGCCACAAAGAACAAAAGGACAATGGTCATATATACACGAAACCTTGTGGTCTCGTAAAACATGGGATCCTTTATCATGGTAAACTTTGCTTCCTTTTGGATGGCACCCGTATACTCGTCCAAAATCTGGACATAAATGGTATAGTCTCCTGCCTTTAATCCGGTCACGGAAGTCTCCGACAGTTCATTCTGGTGGAGTGTCATATCTATATCCTCTATGCCCTCAATGTAAAAATGGACTAAAGGATTACTCATGGCAAAGTTTAAAACCGAAGGACGGATGGTAACATGAGTCACCTCGCTGGGAATATGATACACTCCGTTTACGGCTTCTATTCGCTCTCCATCAGCAGAAACATTTCCGATGTCCACCTCATAATCTGAGGAAAAACTGTTGTAGCTTAAGGTGTCCACTTCCTCTACCCCGCCTGAGCAGCAGGCATAGATCTTGTGATCATAATATTCACTCCATGAATTGGATGTAAGAGAGTTGGTAAAGCCTCTGGTATAATTCAAAAGCTCATAGCCATACCCGGGCTCGTCTCTCAAAAGATCCTCCATTCGGCAAATGAAAAAGCCGGCCGATGAGGCCACCCATGCCACATCCGTATCCGTGATTATCACGTCGTAGTTGTTGGTATAGGGAAAGTTTTCAAGTTTTTTGATACTGTGCCCGTCATTGTAGTATATGGCGTTACTGGTGACATAGAGGTATTCGCTTTTGCCAATGGGTACAATACGCAAAACCACCAGCGACTTTAGTCCGTCGCTGTTTTCAATGTGATCAACCACCTTTCCCTTTTCCACCACAAAGATGCCGCCTCCGTCAGATCCGCAAAAAAGCCGGCCGTCAGCATCCTCCACCATGGTAAGGATCCTGGGGGTCTCAAGGCCGTCCGCCACTCCCACGGTATCAACCAGCTCATCGCCCTTGATGAAATTTAACCCCTGATTGGTGCAGCCCACCACTTCTCCGTTTGAAAGCTCAATGGCCTGACGGAATCTGGTGCCAAGGGTATGCGTGTTTTTATCGTTAAATACCTTTGCACTGCCATCCCCGGATATACGAATGAGTCCGTTGGGTCCATAGGTGGATATCCAGATATTGCCGGAGGAGTCCTCCATGATATGACGGATTCTGAGCTCATCAAAATCCTTTAAGGATTCAGTTAAGTTCAGGCGGACATAGCGGCCCTTAAATGGGTGGGAGGGATCCCTCATCTCGCATTTAAAGGAGGCGATTCGGTTAGCCTTTTCGGCCTCGTTTTTAATTGAAGAGGAGCG
>CAMODS010000164.1 GCA_946611525.1 uncultured Lachnospiraceae bacterium
TGTTTCTATATATATCATAATTTTTCCTTGTAAAGACTCTTCGCTAACGCTCAGAGTGACATGGCCGGCCGACCTTCAGAACCGATTTGAGTGGTGTGGAATGTCATCCTGAGCAAAGCGAAGGATCTTATAGTGCGTTATCACGGATATCCTGTAGCATATCCTCCACCGCTGCACGTGAGGCATCTGCAAAGTTTTCTTCAGAGAACCTGTCCTTATACTTGTCATTTTTGTAAGCTGCTATAATACCACGGGAGGAGTTTACGATGGCACCGAGACCGTCCTTGTTGAAAAAGTGCTTTAGGTCTGCACCGGTGCCTCCCTGGGCTCCGTATCCCGGAACCAGGATATAGGTATGAGGCATGACCTCCCTGAGTCGCTTTCCCATCTCGGGATAGGTGGCACCCACAACAGCTCCCACATTTGTGTAGTCACCCTCCATGGTGTCACTGCCCCATTTTTCAACCATCTCACCCACGTACTCATAAAGTGGTCTGCCGGTGGACTCCAAAGTCTGATCCTGAAACTCTCCGCTGCTGGGATTTGATGTTTTTACCAGGACAAAAATACCTTTGTCATTGGCTTTGCACACATCTACGAAGGGCTTAATGCCATCTGTTCCCAGGTATGGATTTACAGTGGCAAAGTCCTCATCAAAGGGCGCCACAGTCTGCCCGGATGCATCCACTGTCCCCAGATGAGCAGTAGCATAGGCAGTTGATGTGGAGCCTATATCTCCTCTCTTTACATCTCCTATCACTAAAAGGCCCTTACTGTGACAGTAATCCACTGTCTTTTTGAATGCAATAAGTCCCGGAATGCCAAACTGCTCGTACATAGCAATCTGCGGCTTTACTGCGGGAATAAGATCGCAGGTTGTATCCACTATGGCCTTGTTAAATTCATATATGGCCTCGCCCGCTGCATCCAAAAATGCCTCTCCCGAAAGTCCCTCTTTTGGTGAGAGATGGGATGGAAGCATGGCAAGTGTCGGATCCAGCCCAACCACAATAGGGGCGTTCTTTTTTTGTATTTCATCTATCAATTTTTTTATCATTTTTCTCTCCTTAAGATTCGCTCCTCAGAATGACACGGGAATCTCATTTTTTTAACATCTTTGAGATCAAGCCCTTCTTTTTCTCCTTTAGCTCGTATGTCACCTTGCCTCCCATGATGGTACATACCACCCGGCCGGTGACCTGCCTGCCCTTATAAGGCATGTTTTTATTCTTCCCCACAAAATCCTTTGGATCTATGGTATAGGTCTTGTATGGATTAAAAATGGTGATATCCGCTGTTTTCCCCTCCGACATATCACCCTTGTCGATGCCCAGTATCTGTGCAGGATTGTAACTCATGCATCGGGCCATCCCCATGGGATCCAGGTATCCCTTTTGTACCAGCTCGGTGTGCGTAAGGGATGCCGCCGTCTCCATACCCACTATGCCAAAGGCTGCTGTGGTAAAGTCACCTGCCTTGTCCTCCGGGGCGTGTGGCGCATGATCCGTGGATATAACCGTGATCACACCATCCCTTATGGCCTCCCTCATGGCGTCCCTGTCAAAGGCCGAGCGCAAAGGCGGGTTCATCTTGTATTCCGTGTTTTTGGCAGAGGGTATATCCTCGTCCGTCAGTGTAAAGTGATGTGGACAAACCTCACCGGTCACATGAACTCCCATGTCCCGTGCCAGTCTGATCATCTCCGCTGACTCCGCAGCAGACACATGGCATATATGAAGCCTGGCACCGCTCTCCTGGGCCAAAAAGATATCTCTGGCAGTGATGTTGTTTTCAACTGCTTTTAGTATACCGGGCACTCCGAAGGCTTTTGACTTGTTACCTTCGTTCATTACACCTCCCCTCACCAGGGTCTTGTCCTCGCAGTGAGACATGACAGTCAGATCATTTTCAGCTGCGATCTTCATGGCATCATACAAAAGCCCCGAGTCCATGACAGACTTGCCGTCCTCACTGATAGCCACCATACCAAATGCCTTCATCCCGGTGATGTCGGAAAGCTCTTTACCCTCCATGCCCTTTGTTATGGCACCTACCTGAAGGACATTTACCAGTCCCACCTTTTTTGCCTTGTCATGAACATACCTGATGCCCTCCGGGGAGTCCACGGGTGGAGTGGTGTTTGGCATAGCCAAAACTGTGGTGTATCCTCCTCTGGCTGCAGCGCGACTTTCTGTGGCGATATCACCCTTTGCGGTCTGCCCCGGATCCCTCATATGGACATGCATATCAATAAAGCCCGGGAACACATAGCAGCCCGACGCATCTATGACTCTGTCGGCCTCTTCTCCCAGGTCCTCGGCGATCTTTGTAACCTTCCCTGCCGTCTCATCTATGAGCACGTCCAAGATGTTGTCGGTATTTGTGGCCGGGTTTATGACCCGCCCGGATTTTACCAGTATACTCATCTGTTTCTCCTTTAAGATTCTTCGCTGCACTTTTAGAAAATAACGGAGTGTCGTAGTGAAGAATAATCATTCATATCTCAGTGCATCAATAGGGTTCATCTTTGCTGCCTTATCCGCGGGAAAGTAACCGAAGATCAGCCCAATAGATATGGAAAAGCCCAGCGATATCAGTATACCACTAATGGATGGTCTGGCCGGATATCCTAAAAGGTTGGATGCAAAGTTGCCCAGCACCACTCCCATCACCAGTCCGATGATCCCGCCTATGAGACAGATGATGACAGCCTCCACCAAAAACTGTGCCCTGATGGAAGAATTCCTGGCGCCCAATGCCTTTCTGGTACCTATCTCCCTGGTACGCTCCGTCACACTCACCAGCATAATGTTCATGACTCCGATGCCACCAACCAAAAGAGCTATGCCCGCTATGATGGAAATAGCTGTGGTGATGGTGGATAAAAGCTCATCCAGCATACCCACGAGACCGGTAAAGCTGATGGCCGTCACCCTAAAATCAGGATTACCTCTGTAGTAGGGTTCGAAAAA
>CAMODS010000165.1 GCA_946611525.1 uncultured Lachnospiraceae bacterium
TATTCCCTGTTGGGCTCGGAAGGGTTCATATTTATCACACCCGAAAGGATCTCCACTCCTTCCAGGCCCTTTTCCAGTTCGGCACCACGCTGCATGCCCCAGAGCAGCCTGATCTTTGCCTTGGGGTCCAAAAGGGCTGCGCCTATGGCAAAGGCATTGATATCCGAGATCACCCCATGAGTGGGCACAGATGCGATATAGCCTATCTCGTGTCCGTCACACAGGGAAGCTGCAAGCGCTCCGAGAATAAACTTTGCCTCATACATCTTGCCGTAATAGGTACGTACCGCATTACTGGTCTCCCCAATGGAGCAGTTTAAAAAGTGGGATGTCTTTTCATAGTGCATGGAGGAACGTCTCGCCTCCGGAAGCATCCCGGGAAAGGTGGTAAAGAAAAGCTCACAGCCCTTCCCGTACGCATCATCGATAGCTGCCCTTAATGACTCCCGATCCTGAAGATTGTCATAGGGGTAGGTCTCGATCAGCCTGCCGTAATGCTCACTAAGCTTTTGTCTTCCCATCTCATGGTCTCTGGTCCACTTGAACTTTTCAGTGTTTCCCCTGTAGAAAAACGCAGCCCTGAGAGGATGCTTTTCACTGTACTTGGGAGTTCTGAAAAGTCCCACGGTCCTGATGGAAAAATTGTCTGAATCTCCGCTCTCATACAAAAGCTTGTGCTTACCGCTTCCGGCGTAAAACTCAGACTCCCTCCAAAGCTTTGATACCCTCTCGTCAAGGACGGAATCGGGAACGAGGGCCGCGCTTTCATTTATGCCGTACAAACCGATGTAGAGCAGATATGCGTCACCGGCTCTCACCGAAATATCACCGGACTTCTTCATCTTTTCATCAAACTTCTTTTTAAAAGCATAAAAGGATGACGAAACAGAACGCCGAAGCTCCTCATCCCAAAGCAAGCCATCCAGCTTTTGTCCGTAAGCTAAAGCCAGCTTTTGGTAACCGCCGGGCTCCGCCATCTCTATATCATACGTGGGAAATGATCTGAAAAACTCCCTGAATTCGTAGTACTGCTTTACCACAGGGTCCTCGGATCTCTTGGGAAGGATGCGTGTCACGTCAGACGCTATCACCACCATGTCCAGATACTTTGCCACGGACACACGCTTGTTGCCCTCCTGGACAAAAAAGGATCCCATATACTCATACATTTTTACGGGGTCGCGGAAGCCCTCCTCCATCTGGGCGTTGTAGAGGTTGATCCACTTGGCACCAAACTCTGACATGGCATCCAAAAGGGGCAGGAAATCATAGGAAAACGCCTCCTGGCGGCCGGCGGTTTTTGTGCCGATGATCCTATCCAGGGGTATCTCCATAAGTCCCACACGTTCTTCACTGAGTGCGCCCTCATCCTGAAGGATGTCGTCAAGGGCAGGCGGGTAGGGAAGCCTGCCAAAGTCCTTGGCCTTCTTAACCTGAGCCTCTCCTTTTTTCTGGGCATCTACATATGCGTTCTTTCCGCTAAGTGTTCCACCAAAGTCCAATACTTTTCCTCCTATGCCAAAGGGCTGTCATACTCTATAGATATCATATCATCCTTGTCAAATATGAACTTAAGCTTCATGCCGTCCTTTTCGTAAATCAGGGATGAGGCGTTTTCCTCGTCGGGTTTTCCGTAACATTCCATCACGTCATCGCGGCTCTTTGAGATGTCAATGCCCTCGGGCGTGCTTACCATATCAGTTTTAAGCATAACATATAATATCTTGTCATCATCCCCGTCGGGGTAAGTCTGGATCTCAAAATCACCGTAGCCGTAAAGTCTGCCCGTACCCTGTGCTGCGCAGCTTGGAGATTCAAAATAGGTGTCAGGCTCGCCAAGGGCATCGGTGACGGCCTTCGCATCGGCATCCACTCTGATGTCCATATCATTGTATGAAAAATAGTAGCCGTTTCCCGATGATGGCTTTACCTCTTCGGCTTCACCCTTTGCCGAAAACTCTGTCTTGGGGACGTAGGCGTCCTCACGGGTCTCGTCCCGGTGGCAGGCAGTCAGGGTAAAAAGCATTAGGGTTATGATGATCGGTGTGATGTGTTTTTTTCTCATGTATTACTCCTTATGGATCCTTCGCTTTTCTCAGGATGACAATGGGCGGCTCAGGATGACAGTGGTGGGTCAGGATCCTTCGCTTCGCTCAGGATGACAGTGGAAGTGGCCCTCCATGTCACTCTGTGGGCGAAGCCTCCCTGTCATTCTGAGGGCGAAGCCCGAAGAATCTTTACTGAATCTCCGGGTATCTGGAAGGATCATAGTTGTGGGTGTTGTGGTGGGCATTGGAGTAGGCCCACAGGTCCGCATCATGCCAGTAGAAAATAAGCGTTCCGTCAAGCTGCATATTTGGATCGTAGTGATACCATCCCTCACCCACATCAATGAGCAGCCAGTAGTGTCCGCGATGATCCCTGATCTTTTCTATCTCCATGTTCTTGATACCCAGACGATCAAGCATCACCTCCGCGGTCTTCTGCTTGACCGTACAGTCCCCTATGTGATAGTAGAAACCGCGATAGGCGGCCGACAGCACATCATCGTAGCCCTGGCTCTCAGAATAGGTGATGTTATTTACCACCCAGTCAAAGACTGCCCGGGCCTGTTCAAGCTGTGTCATATCGTCGGTGATGATGGTGGAAAGCACCTCATCTGCCTTTGCATATACCACTTCCTCGGTAGCCTCGGCAATGATATTTGAGCTTACCGTCACAGTGGTTACTGCCGTGGAGGAATTGCCTGAGGCATCGGTAGCAGTGTAGGTGATATCGTACTTGCCGCGCTTTGTGAGGTCCACTGCGCTGTCATCCACTGAAAGCGTAGGGTTCGGATCATAGTCATCCGTCACAGTAACATCCTTTTTGTATGATACCGTGCCTCCTACGGGAACCACTATGGGCTCAACCCCTTCTATCTTTGGAGG
>CAMODS010000166.1 GCA_946611525.1 uncultured Lachnospiraceae bacterium
AGTCATGTGTCCACGTAGCAACTCGTTTTTCCGAGTTGCGGTGGACACATGATCACGAGCAGCCGGATTTGGCCCACGAGCAGCCGGATTTAAGTATGTCTGCAGCCTGGCAGGACATGTACGCTCACGCATATGCAGTCCACACCGCCATCATTTCACAGCGCTTCGACGACATCGCAGCCATCCCTCTGACTGCGGACAAAACCCTCCAGGGAAAGTACGCTCTGCTTCGCGAGCCAACCTACGCCTTTTTCCCTATAAAGACCATAGACCGCATGATTCTCGAAGTCATCGACTACGGCTCCATGTTCATCCGCCAGCACGAGATGTACCGCCTGATCAAGCTTTACACAAAGCGTTACTCCAAAATGCTGGTGCGCGAAGCCGACAAATATTTTGACGAACATATCAAAAAATTGGTGAGTATTCATCCGGAATACATGGTAAAATACCGGTCATACTTTTCATATAATATAGAACAGCTTTTGCCGGTGGCCTACGAGAACTACCATCTGTTGCGGCAGTTTCTTTTTGCGATCCTTTACACTGAGCTTTATATGATCTTTGATCTTTTGGACTACGAGGACCATGGTGAGGATCCGCCGGACATTGACAGGCAGGCGTTTGTGATGGCGCTTTGCGAACATGCCATCCGCCACAACCCGGCCCTCACGGAAAACCTCCTCCGCGTCATCCGCCAGGAGTTTCTGTAACCAGCTAAGAAAGTGAGGGTAGTCGGTCGAAGCATTTTTCGACCGACTACCCGGATCATTAGGGAGAAAAAATGCAGGAAAATAAGATGGGCACAATGCCCGTAGGAAAACTTTTGGTGCAGATGAGCACACCCATGATGCTTAGCATGCTCACTCAGGCACTGTACAATATAGTGGACTCGATCTTCGTGGCCATGATAAGTGAAAACGCCCTGACTGCAGTGTCGCTGGCATTCCCCTTGCAAAACCTCATGATCGCTTTCGGTGTGGGAACAGGTGTGGGTGTGAATGCCCTTGTCAGCAGAAGCCTCGGAGCCAAAAAGCAGGAGAGGGCAAACCGCATCGCCACCACAGGCTTCAGACTTACCATTGCCACCTATATTGTCTTTGCTCTTCTTATCACACTTACCGTGCGGCCATTTTTTGCAATGCAGACCGATGACGCAGAGATAATCAGTTATGGTGTGACCTATATGCAGATCGTGGGGCTTTTGTCCATCGGCATGTTTTTCCAGTCCATGAACGAAAAGCTTTTGCAGTCTACAGGAAAGACTCACCTGTCCATGATCACACAGATACTTGGCGCAGTGATAAACATGATCATGGATCCAATGCTTATCTTCGGTGTGGGACCTTTCCCTGAGATGGGTATTGCAGGTGCGGCTGTGGCTACCATCTTTGGGCAGACTGTGGCGGGTCTTTTGGGACTCTATTTTAACAAGACTAAAAACAAGGAGATCACAGTCTCATTAAAGGAGTACAAGACTGACATGGAGATCATCAGGCATATATATTCCATTGCCCTTCCCTCCATTTTACTGCCGGCCATCGGCTCGATCATGACCTTTGGTTTAAACAAGATCCTTATCACGTTTTCATCAACGGCCACGGCGGTATTCGGTGTGTACTTCAAGCTCCAGAGCTTTGTGTTCATGCCTGTGTTCGGATTAAACAACGGTATGGTTCCCATAGTGGCGTACAATTTCGGCGCCAAAAAGCCGGAGCGTATCATGGAAGCATACAAGCTGGCCATCATCGGGGCAGAGGGTCTGATGGTGATCGGACTTGCCATCTTTATGATCTTCCCGGACCAGCTTATGGCACTGTTTTCCGCATCGGATGAGATGACGGTCATGGGACGGGTGGCGCTTAGGACCATTGCTCTGATGTTCCCCTTGGCAGGCTTTTCCATTGTAAACATCTCTATCTTCCAGGCACTGGGGCATGGCTTTGTTTCCATGTTAAATTCCCTGATACGCCAGCTTATCGTGCTGCTTCCCGCAGCCTATTTCCTGTCAGGGATCGGACTTGATGCGGTGTGGTGGGCCTTCCCCATAGCGGAGCTTTCATCGCTGATCTTTTGTATCATCTATATGCGGCACGTCATCGCTTATGACATACGCCCGCTTAGTATTACATGATCAAATGAAAAATGTGACAGTAAGAACCGATTTACGACGTCCAATCATGTTTAAAATAACTGTTGAAGATTAGTACAAAAGCGAGTATAATGTTAGGGCTGACGCGAGAGAGCGCGTGGCCCTGACATTTTTTTGTTGGGAGAAGTTATTATATAGAAGTATTTAGTAGGAGGAAAAATCTATGGCAAACAAATGGGTCTACACCTTCAAAGAAGGTAACATGTCCATGAGAAACCTGCTTGGTGGTAAGGGTGCAAACCTTGCTGAGATGACTGAGATCGGTCTTCCCGTTCCCCAGGGTTTCACAATCACAACAGAGGCTTGTACTCAGTACTATGAGGATGGCCGTAAGATCAATGACGAGATCATGGCTCAGGCTATGGAAGGCGTAGCTTGGATGGAAAAAGAGAATGGCAAAAAGTTCGGTGATCTCGAGAATCCTCTTTTAGTTTCAGTTCGTTCCGGTGCCCGCGCATCCATGCCCGGTATGATGGACACCATCTTAAACCTTGGTCTTAACGATGACGTTGTAGCAGCTATGATCAAGGGTAATCCCGATCCCGCTTTCGAGCGTTTCGTTTATGATTCATATCGTCGTTTCATCCAGATGTTCTCCGACGTTGTTATGGAGGTTGGTAAGAAGTACTTTGAGCAGCTTATCGACAAGATGAAGGAGGCAAAGGGTGTTCAGTTTGACGTGGACCTTACAGCAGCTGACCTTAAGGAGCTGGCTGAGCAGTTCAAGGCTGAGTACAAGAACCAGCTTGGTACTGACTTCCC
>CAMODS010000167.1 GCA_946611525.1 uncultured Lachnospiraceae bacterium
CTGTCCTCACAGAGTGTATGTATTATGTATGGAGGTAAAAATGAAATCTGATATCGAGATCGCACAGGAGAATGTGAAGCTGCCTATAGCTGAGGTGGCGGCAAAGGTAGGGATCAGCGCAGATGATATTGAGCCCTACGGAAAATACAAGGCAAAGCTTTCAGAGGAGCTGATGAAAAAGCTGGACTCCAAAGAGGACGGAAAGCTGGTGCTGGTAACAGCCATAAATCCTACTCCGGCTGGAGAGGGAAAGACCACAACAAGTATCGGCCTGGCTGATGCACTTAATCTTTTAGGGAAGAATGCTGTGCTGGCACTTAGAGAGCCTTCACTTGGACCCTGCTTTGGTATGAAGGGCGGAGCTGCAGGCGGCGGCTATGCGCAGGTGGTTCCCATGGAGGATCTGAATCTCCACTTTACCGGCGATTTCCATGCCATTACTTCCGCCAACAATCTTTTGGCAGCTCTTTTGGACAACCATATCCAGCAGGGCAACGAGCTGGGCATAGATCCCAGAGCAGTTGTTATGAAGCGCTGCGAGGATATGAATGACAGAGCACTCAGAAACATCGTCATAGGTCTGGGCGCCAGATCAGACGGAATGGTAAGAGAGGATCATTTTGTTATCACTGTGGCTACTGAGATCATGGCTATCTTTTGCCTTGCAAGTGATCTGGCTGACCTTAAAAAGCGTCTTGGCGAGATCATCGTAGCCTACACCTTCGATAAAAAGCCGGTCCGTGCTAAGGATCTCAATGCAGTCGGTGCCATGACAGCCCTATTAAAGGATGCCATCGCACCCAATATGATCCAGTCCTTAGAGCATACACCTGCCATCGTTCACGGCGGGCCTTTTGCCAATATCGCCCATGGATGCAACTCCGTCAGGGCTACAAAGGCTGCCATGAAGCTTTCCGACATCTGCGTTACCGAGGCAGGCTTCGGTGCTGACCTTGGAGCAGAGAAGTTTTTCGATATCAAGTGCCGCAAGGCCGGTCTTACCCCGGATGCAGTGGTTTTGGTGGCTACCATCAGAGCTTTAAAGTACAACGGCGGCGTGGCAAAGGCCGATCTGGGAACAGAGAATCTCGATGCTTTAAAGGCCGGTATCGTAAACCTTGAAAAGCATATTGAAAACCTTCAGAAGTACGGTGTGCCCATCGTTGTGGCACTCAATTCCTTCTTTACGGATACTGATGCAGAAAGAAAGTTTGTTGAGGATTTCTGCAAGAGCAAGGGCTGCAGATTTGCCCTTTCAGAAGTATTTGAAAAAGGCGGCAAGGGCGGTGAGGCCCTGGCAAAGGAGGTCATCGATACCTTAGACAACATAAAGCCCGAGTTTAAGATGCTTTATGAGGACGACCTTTCCCTTACCGAAAAGATCGAAAAGATCGCAAAGGAGATCTACGGAGCATCCGAGGTCACTTATCTGCCCGCTGCGAAGCGCGAGCTCGACCGCCTGACAGATCTTGGCATGGGAGACTATCCCGTATGCATGGCCAAGACCCAGTATTCACTTTCAGACGATCCTAAAAAGCTTGGCAGGCCTACGGATTATTCCATCACGGTAAGAGAGGTTTATCCCAGCGCCGGAGCCGGCTTTGTGGTAGCCATCCTCGGAGACATGCTTACCATGCCCGGACTTCCCAAGGATCCTGCTGCCTATCATATTGACGTGGATGATGAAGGGAAGATTACCGGTTTATTTTAATTAAGATTCTTCGGGCTACGCCCTCAGAATGACAAGGGAGTACATGGTTTTGTCATCCTGAGCGAAGCGAAGGATCCTATAGGAGATTATCAAGAGATGGTATGTGCTCACTGCAAAGCACAAATTGAAGATGGAAGCCTCTACTGTAACCGCTGTGGCAAAGCTGTACAGATAGTGCCGGATTACAATGTCCTTGAGGATGATGAGCTCTTTGCCATGATCCAAAAGAGGCAAAGCGACAGAGAGTCCAATGCCAAAGAAAGCAGTGTAACTGCAGAGGAAAAGAGGGGACTTTTTGCCACCAAAAGCGCCAGACGTGTGGCAATCCTTTTTCTGGTTTTAATTGCTATCCTTTTGGCGGGCTTTATCGGCATATACTACTATACCCATTCTTACGGTTTTCTCATTTCCCAGGGCAGATCTGCTGCCGAGGGAGAAAACTATGACAGAGCCATGAGCTATTTCAGGGAAGCACTTGCCGAGACGGATGATCCCGGAGAGGCGCTGATCCTCATAGCCCAGGCCCAGGTGGATGCAGGCTACACGGATGAGGCAGAAAAGACCCTGATGGAGCTTTTAAAAAAGGATGAGACCAACCTCATAGCCTATTCGATCCTGGCTGAGATGTACAATGAAAACGATGATATAGACGGGCTGGAGTCTCTCATACCCTTGGCAGTGTCGGATGAGCAAAAAGCACTCATCGAGAGTATGGTGATACCCGCGCCTGAGTTTTCCATTCCCGGGGGTGAGTTCAAGGACGATATCGAGCTTACCATTTCCTGTGAAGGTGACTATGACATTTACTACACTACCGACGGCAGTGCACCTTCCACCCATAATGGGACAAAGTATAACAACGAACCCATTTTGCTCAGTGTGGGAAGCACGCAGATCTCTGCAGTCTGTGTAAGGGATGACCAAAAGATGGGGCGGAGGATCACTGACACCTATACCATCATCTATGAGGCTCCCTCCATACCGCAGGTTTCACCTACGGGAGGGCGGCTGACCAGGCCCACCAGTGTAACCATTACCACCGACTCACCTGATGCGGATCTGTATTATACCTGGAACGGCACCGTGCCCACATCCGCATCCATGCATTATACCGGCCCCATAGATGTGCCGGAGGGCAACAGCATCCTTTCCGTCATAGCCATTGACAAGCATGGGCTCATAAGTCCCGTACTACAG
>CAMODS010000168.1 GCA_946611525.1 uncultured Lachnospiraceae bacterium
CGCCTACCGGACACTGATTCACCGGCGCCTCGCCCTTTACGATGGCAGCCGCCAGTCCCGAGCAGCCTGCATATCCGCAGCCGCCGCAGTTGTTGCCGGGCAGCACATCGAGGATGGCTGTCTCTCTCTCATCTACTTCAACCTTGAACTTCTCGGAGGCAAAGCAGAGGAAAAATCCGATCAGGCAGCCTGTCGCGCCTACAACAACGGTTGCAAGCAAAACTCCTGTAATACTCATACCAAAACCTCCTTATTTGATAACGCCCGAGAAACCAAAGAAGGCGATGGACATAAGGCCTGCTGTAACAAGCACTATTGCCGATCCCTTGAAAGGTCCGGGTATATCATTAAACTCAATCTTTTCCCTGATCCCGGCCATGATGACTATGGCAATGGTAAAGCCCACTGCTGTAGCAAAGCCGTTGATAACTGACTGAAGGACGTTGTATCCGTCGGATACGTTGTTTAAGGCCACGCCCAAAACAGCACAGTTGGTGGTGATCAGAGGAAGGAAAACTCCCAGTGACTGATACAATGCAGGCACGCTCTTTTTAAGGAACATCTCAACGAACTGAACAAGAGCAGCTATGACTAGGATAAAAGCGATGGTCTGCAGGTACGAAAGACCCAAAGGATCCAATATAAACTTGTAGATCAGACTGGTAACAAATGATGCGATGGTTATAACAAAGATAACCGCTCCACCCATTCCAGCCGCAGTCTCAACCCTCTTTGAAACTCCAAGGAACGGACACAGTCCCAAAAACTGTGACAGTACCACGTTGTTTACGATGGAGGATGCGACTAAGATAATAAGTAACTCTTTCATTATTCTTCACCCTCCTTTTCTTCTGTTGCCCCGGCCTTGGGCTCTGCCTCTGCTGCAGTCTCAGCCTTTGGAGCAGGCTCTGCTTTTTTTGCAGACTCTGCTTTTTTTGCAGGCTCTGCTTTTTTTGCAGGCTCTGTTTTTTTTGCAGGCTCTGCTGCTTTTGCCTTGGGTGCCGCCTCGATAGCCTGCGCCAGCTCGGCAGTAGACTTGCCGGTGCAGCTGGCTGCAAAACCGCAGCCCACGCAGCCGTCAGCCAGACATCCCTGTGCGGGAGGAAGAGGCTTACCCTTTTCCTCGGCCTTTTTACGAACCACATTCATAGTGGAAACCAAAAGTGCCAGGATGAAAAATGCTCCGGGTGCCAGAACAAAAATGGTAATGGGTGTATAGCCCGCCTTGCCTGCTGCCGCATCGGCAAGGGGCAGGATCTGGAAACCGAAAGCCTGGCCTGCGCCAAGGATCTCACGTACCAGACCGATGATGGTAATACTCATGGTAAAGCCAAGTCCCATTCCGATACCGTCGAAAAGTGAAGGGATGGGAGGGTTCTTTGAAGCATAGCTTTCTGCACGTCCTAAGATGATGCAGTTAACCACGATAAGGGGAATATAGATACCCAAAGCGGAATAAAGTGAAGGCACAAAGCCCTGCACTAAAAACTGCACCATGGTAACGAAGGATGCCACTACTACGATGAAGGCCGGCATACGCACACGATCCGGGATCACATTTCTTAGCAGTGATATCAAAAGATTGGACAGTGCCAATACCACGGTAGTGGAAAGTCCCATTCCGATACCGTTTATAGCTGAGGTGGTAACCGCCAGTGTGGGGCACATACCCAGCATCAGAATAAAGGTAGGGTTCTCTTTGAAGAGACCGTTTATCATTCTCTCCTTGATACTATTCATTACCCTCACCTCCTTCTTCGCCACCGTCTGTACCTACGGCAAGCTTTTCATTGAAGTAAGCCATGCCCGCATCCACAGCGTTGGTCACGGCTCTGGATGTGATGGTAGCTCCGCTGATGGCCTCTATCTCAGACTCGCCGGCAGGTGATGTCTTTGTTACACTGTACTCTCCTACCGGAATGTTTCTAAACTGGCTCATAAACTTTTCTTCCTTGGACTTCATTCCCAGTCCGGCTGTCTCTGAAATATCAGTGATGGAATATCCGTTCATGACGCCTTCATTGGTGATGCCCATGGAAAAAGTGATGTCTCCGCCGTAGCCCTCATGGGATGTAAGGGTAATAACATATCCCAGGGTAGTCTTGGCAGAATCAACAGCCATCAATACATTGTCAACATCCACTTTTTCATAGCCCTGTGAGTGGATGAACTCAGTAGCAGGCTCTGCCTCGGAAGGCTCCAACTCTATAAAGGAATCCGCATCGGCAAAAACCTCTCTGTAAGCAGCCTGGGTGGCAGCCTCATTGGCAGCCGCAATAGGTGCCTTTGTGATCTCATATACCAGTCCCAAAAGCACACCGGCCACTAAGGTTATGGCTGCAAGGATAAGGGCATCTTTTACAAGACTTGTACTTTTATTCTCCATCTTTTTTAGCCCTCCTTTCCTTTTTTACGCCAAAGGCTCTCGGAATGGTGACTCTCTCAATAAGGGGCACCAGAAGGTTTGAGAAGATAATGGCGTAGGATACGCCCTCAGCAGATGCACCGAAGAACCTGAAGATACCTGTAAGCACGCCCAGGCACACACCGAAAAGCACCCTGCCCATGGGTGTGATGGGTGATGTCACATAGTCGGTAGCCATGAAAAATGCTCCGAGCATGAGTCCGCCGCCGCAAAGCTCTGCTGTCAAAAATCCCATATCCATACCGTGACCGCCGAAAAGCAGTGTAAATACTGCAAAGGTCAAAATGTATGTGCCGGGGATGGTCAGATCGATGACTCCCATGAGGATCAAAAAGATCGCTCCGATAAGAAGTGCTATAACACTGGTCTCACCGATGGTACCGGGAATGGTACCGATGAGCATACGCATGGAATCTACCGAGCCGCCTGCCTTTAAGGTAGCAAGGGGCGTAGCTCCGGAAAATACATCTG
>CAMODS010000169.1 GCA_946611525.1 uncultured Lachnospiraceae bacterium
ACAGGAGCAACAAGTACGACATTGAGTGGTTTGATGATGGCATCCCCATGAAGTTTGAGTACTCGACGGTCATGGTGCCGATCCACTATGACAAGATACTTAAGAATAAATACGGAGATTATATGCGGGCAAACAGGGTAGGTGGAAAACACAACTACCCCTACTATACAGCACAGTTTGAAGAACTGACAAAGCGTGTGGGATGGGAGCCGCCGCTTTACAAGTGTGAGGATTCGGAACCGCAGCTCAATGCTGATGTCAGAGCGGCTGAAAAAGCTCAGAGAGATGCTTTAGAGCAGCAGGTGAACCAGATCGAGACTCTGATGAACTCACAGGGGAATGCGGCCATCTTTGCTGAGCTTGTACCCCAGGTGGATGCCTTAAAGTCCAAACTTAAAGCCATGGAACACTGGAATAATGACGTGGTATTTTTGCCTTATGGACCGGATCACTGGAAGCGTATGGAGCCAATGTGGAAAAAGGAGATGGCCGATCCCGATTCGGATGTATATGTGGTGCCGCTTCCCACCTATGATATGAATCTGGACGGCACTACCGGAACGCTTCACTACGACCTGGATAAGTACCCCCAGGAGACTTCGCCGGTGTCCGTGGAGGAGTATGATCTGTCATCCCGCCATCCCAAGAGGATCTACATACAGGCGCCTTATGACGGATACAATCCATCCATGTCGGTGCATCCGTATTTTTATTCCAACGAGCTTTTGCGATATACGGATGAGCTGGTGTATGTCCCGTATTTCGAAGTGGATGAGATAGTGGACGGGGATGAGAAGGGCGTCTATTCTCTGGACCAGTTTGTAAAAATGCCGGGTACGGTACATGCCGACCGTATACTTTTGGATTCCGAGACCATGAAAAAGACCTATATCGAGGCTCTGTGTGCCCTGTGTGGAAAGGAGTCCCGCAAGATCTGGGAGAAGCGGATAGAGGTTGTGGATGACCTTTTTAAAGAAGAATCAGAGGAGCAAAACGGTATGAAATCAATTTTTTACTATACAGATGTTTGTCCTTTTTTGGCAGAGAGTGATGCGGCACTTGACAAGCTGCGCCGGAACCTGGAGATCTTTAAGGAGAGTAAGGACGGTGTCAGGCTGGTATGGCATCCATATGAAAAGATCGAGGAATATATGAAGGAAAAGGCTCCTGAGGCCTATGAGGAGTATAAAAAGGTGGTGGATGAGTTTACTGCCGAAGGCTGGGGGACCTATGATCTCAGTGAGGATGGTGCCGCGGTCATGTCATCCTGCAGTGCCTACTACGGCGATCCCTCCCCCTACGTCTATCAGGCCCAGATGGAAAAGAAACCCGTGATGATAGCGGATATACATATATAGAATCTTTTTACACACAAAAAAGCAGCTGTACCATGTTTGGTTAGCTGCTTTTTATAAACTCTGATCTATCAGTAATCCCGAGTAGGTGCTGGACGCATACGGTGCGGCGAAGTTCTTGCCCGGGTTTTTGTATTCCACGGCGACCTTGTCCACGTAGTTCATGGGATTGACCGCGGTCTTGTCGGCTTCCTTTGACAGTGCTTCCTTGAAACTGTTTAAGGTATCAAAGGCGGCCCTGGCATCTGCGCTAGTGACCACATCGGCTATGGCGTCCCGATCAAGGGAGAGGCTCATATCGTCGTTTATCCTGACACCGACCTTGGCCAGATCTGAGGCTAAGCGTCTGCCGATTCCGTTGATCTCGTTTAAAAGCTGGTTGTTGCCCTTGCCGGAGGAGTACTGCTGGCCTACATGTACAAAACCGTTGTAGGCGGTAAGCAGGTTGTCCACGGAGTCTGCGATGGCTTCGGTGTTGGCCTTGAAGCCGATCTGTGCAGGCTTGTCTGCAGGGGTCTTGCCCTTTAAAGTGATCTCAAACTCCTGATTTATGGTAAAGGTATTGGCCAGGGATGAATGCTCTCCGCCGTTAAGTGTGAACTTAGAACTCTTGGCGGGAGTAGTGATCCGGTCGATGCCCAGTCTGTTGATCTCATTCCAGGAAGTATTGGAGGAGATGTTGAAAAGCCACTTTTCATTTTCTGAAAGTCCCGTCTGCTTTGAAGTGATCTGCAGTGCCGAATTGGCATTTTTGTCTGTGATCACGTCCGCCATGAGCCCAACGTTTGAGGTGTTGATCAGTCGGGCGATCTTGGACTGGACAGCGTAGTTGGTATCGCCGTAGTTTACATTGAACTGGAACTCGTAAGCATTGGAAGTGGTCTCCAGATCGAATGCATAGCTGCCTGCCTCAAAGTCAAGACCATTTGCGGCAAGGAATCTGCCGCGGTTGACCTGGGGAGTAGCGATGCTTTCCACACCGACCTCGAATACGGGAGCATCCGGGTTTTTATCATCACCTACATACTCAACGCCAACTGCATCCTCGTTGGAGGATACGGCGATCTTTTTATAGAAAACGGACTCGATGTCGCCGTCACTGCCTGCAAGGGAGGATACCACGTTCTGCATGGATCTGGCGTTTTCCTTTAGGTCAATGACAAAGTTAAGAGAGTCCTCATCCAAATTCATCTTGTAAAGAGGAGCATCTTTGTTAGTCTTGACCATGCGGTTATAGACGCCGCGCAGCTCAGATTTTTTATGGGTATCATAACGAGAATTACCGGCATTCTTAGCATAAGTGCTCAGGTAATAGTCATAGACACTGTGGTTGTTAATAACAGCCATAGACCTGCCCCTCCTTTCTTCCATGATTTTAGGGCGAATAACTCCATTTATTCAGTTATATAATAACATCTTTATGTCAAGTTGTCATCTACAAAATAGGGTAAAAATCCACGAAAAATCCACTTTGAAATACAACATATTGATCGGGAGGATTTTAAGTTGTCTGACAACTTAAAGAAAA
>CAMODS010000170.1 GCA_946611525.1 uncultured Lachnospiraceae bacterium
TGAGGCCAGTAACATAATGAAAAACGCATACGCCAGATCGGATGCGTAGAGAGATCGCGCTGTCATTCCAAGCGAAGGATCTTTATAGGAGGAAATAAAAAATGAACATGGAATTCTTAAGGGAACTGCCGTCTGCCAGGGTGGTAAAGGAGATGTATCCCCTTTCTGAAAAGGCGGCTGAAAGGAAGAAAACAAATGATAAGGCCATACAGGCGATCTTTACCGGCGAAAGCGATAAACTGCTTTTGGTGATAGGTCCCTGTTCTGCTGACCGTGAGGATGCAGTTATTGAGTATATCGGAAGACTCAGGGGACTGCAGGATAAGGTGGCGGACAAGATAGTCATTTGTCCCCGTATCTATACCAATAAGCCCCGCACCACGGGGGAGGGATACAAGGGTATGCTGCATCAGCCCGATCCGGAGAGTGCGCCGGATATGCTAAAGGGGCTTATCGCCATCAGAAAGGTCCATATCAGAGCCCTGGAAGAGTGTGGCTTTTCCTGTGCAGATGAGATGCTTTATCCCGAGAATCATCCTTACCTGTCTGACGTATTATCCTATGTTGCGGTGGGAGCACGTTCCGTGGAAAACCAGATGCACAGACTGACAAGCAGCGGTCTTGATATACCCGTGGGTATGAAAAACCCCACCGGCGGCATGCTTTCCGTAATGATGAATGCCATGACTGCGGCCCAGCACGGGCACACCTTTGTATACGCGGGATGGGAGGTACACTCAAAAGGAAACCCTTTGGCTCATGCCATTTTACGCGGCTATTCCCACAAGCAGGGCAGCAATGCGCCAAACTATCACTATGAGGATCTGCAGTTTGTAAGCAACCTCTATGCAAAAAGCGACCTTGTAAATCCGGCGGTCATCGTGGATACAAATCACTCCAACTCCAACAAGCAGTTTGACCAGCAGCCTCGTATTGCCAAGGAGATAATCCACAGCATGATGCTTTCAAAGGATATTAAAAAGCTGGTGAAGGGGCTGATGATAGAGTCATATCTGGTGGATGGATGCCAGAAGCCCGAGGGCAATGTGTACGGCCAGTCCATCACGGATCCCTGCCTCGGATGGGAAAAGACAGAGGCTATGGTTCTGGAGATTGCAGAGCTTTTGTAATAAATGCAAATATTTCTTGACACATAAAAGTGATTATAGTACAATCTCTTAGTGGCTCTGAGAGCCCAGGCTGGCATGGCACAGGCGGTAGCGCACCTCATTGGTAGTGAGGAGGTCACCGGTTCGAATCCGGTTGCCAGCTTTTTTCATGCCTGAAAGTGGGACTATGAGGATCGATCATGCAGAAAGGAGAGAGCTCGAAAGCCAAAGGAGAGAGGCAAACGGGCATGACAGAAAATGGACTTTAAGGGATTTTTGAAAAAGAAGGATATTGAGATATCACTGAAAAGATATGGTGTGGATGCGCTTGGGGCTATGGCCCAGGGACTTTTTTGCTCCCTTTTGATGGGAACCATCCTTGATACCATAGGAAAGCAGTTTCATATAGGATGGCTTACCACTGAGGTGGCCACCATTGCAGAAAAGTCATATACAGTGGGAGGCCTTGCATCTGCTATGAGCGGCCCTGCCATGGCGCTGGCCATCGGATATGCTCTAAAATGTCCGCCTCTTGTGCTTTTTTCCATGGTTACTGTAGGCTTTGCCGCAAATGCACTTGGAGGAGCAGGCGGCCCTCTTGCGGTTTTGTTTGTTGCCATCATTGCAGCTGAGTTTGGTAAGGCTGTATCCAAGGAGACAAAGGTAGATATTTTAGTTACTCCCCTTGTGACCATAGTGGTGGGTGTGCTTATGTCTGCGCTCATCGCACCTCCTATCGGAAGTGCCGCTATGTGGCTGGGCAACCTCATCATGTGGGCTACGGAGCAGCAGCCCTTTATCATGGGTATCCTGGTATCTGTACTTGTTGGGATCTTTCTCACACTGCCTATATCATCTGCAGCTATCTGTGCGGCTTTGGCACTTACGGGTCTTGCAGGTGGTGCTGCAGTGGCAGGCTGCTGTGCTCAGATGGTTGGCTTTGCTGTTATTTCATTTAGGGAGAACAAATGGGGCGGACTGGTGTCCCAGGGTATCGGTACATCCATGCTCCAGATGGGAAATATCATTAAAAATCCCCGTATCTGGATCGCTCCCATTCTGGCTTCGGCTGTGACCGGCCCGGTTGCTACATGCATCTTTAAGATGCAGATGAATGGTGCGCCTGTATCATCAGGTATGGGAACCTGTGGACTGGTTGGCCCCATTGGTGTATACACCGGTTGGGTAAATGATATCGAAGCCGGCACCCGTGCCGCCATCACCGGTTTCGATTGGCTGGGCATGGTGCTTATCTGTTTTGTGCTTCCCGCTGTGCTGTCGCTGGTATTTAATTCCATTCTCCGCCGCATGGGTTGGGTGAAGGATGGAGATATGAAGCTGGAGGGTTGAGCGCATTTGCCATTCTGAGCGAAGCGAAGAATCTTTTAAAAAAAGTAGTTGATTTTTACAGGAGTCTCGTGTATAATACAATAGTTGTCGACAAGAAAGAACGTAATGCCCCATCGCCAAGCGGTAAGGCAACGGACTCTGACTCCGTCATTACCTAGGTTCGAATCCTAGTGGGGCAGCGATTAAGACTGATGAGCATATCATCAGTCTTATTTTTTTACATAAGCTCACATAGTCTCACATAGTCTCACGGCTTGATTTTGTGCGGATTTGAGAAAAATTTGGAGTGATAATTGAAGTTTATGTATTCTACCATAAACGCACATAGTTTCACGCCAAAACAAGGTGGTATTGAAGTTTTTGGGTACACCAAGTGGGTACACCAAACGTTTGTTTAAAGGATTGG
>CAMODS010000171.1 GCA_946611525.1 uncultured Lachnospiraceae bacterium
GAACAGAAAAGAAGTGGATATCTCCTGGCTCATGTGGAGAGCCCAGGTGGAACGTTTAGTCAGCGACTGTGTGGTTTCGGACAGGCTGGAGGTGTATTATCAGCCGATTTTTAATGCCCCTGATCTTACCATCCATGGAGCGGAGGCACTGGTGCGTATGGAGGAGAGCCAGCTGGGATATATTTCACCTGAGGAGTTTATCCCCTTAGCCGAGCAGATCGGAATGGTGGGCAGGATCGACGACTATGTATTAAGCGAGGTATGCGCCTTTTTAAAAACCGGTATCCCCGCCGCACTGGGACTTCAGAATATCAATGTTAACCTTTCCATCATGCAGTTTTTAAAGCCCAACTTTTTTGAGAATCTGATGGAGCTGGTGGACAGTTACATGGTAGACCACAAGATGCTGAACTTTGAGATCACCGAGACCGTAGGTTCCAGGGACTATCACAGTCTTGCCAATGTGGTGCAAAAGCTTAAGTCCAGAGGCTTCACTTTGTCCCTGGACGATTATGGTACCGGGTATTCCAATATGGAAGCTGTGTTTTCACTTTCCTTTAACGTGATCAAGATGGATAAGTCCATACTCTGGGCTGCGGAAAGGGAGGAGCACGGACTGGCCATTTTGGAAAACACCATCCACATGATCCATGATATGGGCTACAAGGTGCTTGTGGAGGGAGTGGAGAAGGAAGAACACCTGGATCTGGCAAGAAGGTGCAAAGCGGATTATCTCCAGGGTTATTATTTTTCAAAGCCTTTACCAAAGGAGGAGTTTATTGCTTTGATCGGGGAGGGAAAAGGTCTTGACTGAGTTAAAAAGAAAAAGAGCAAGGGTAGGGTTGGCCGCCATTTTGGCAGGCGTGATGATGGCGGTTTCAGTGGTCAACGCACTGGTGGTTTTAAACACCATGCGAAAACAGACCGTGGAGATAGGCACATATCAGCTTTCCACCATCAGCGGGGAGCTGGAGAAGACTCTCGGAGATGCTGAAAACAATACTATGGAGCTGGCCATGGGAGCACAGACATTTTCTCCCGGCAGCCAGGAGCTTATTGACTATATATATGAGAAAAAAAGGGCACTAAAAAAGGAAGAAAAGGGTGCCTACAATGTGTATGTGGCAGGTCCGGACTGGGACATAATACCGGATCTGGTCAAAACAAAGGATTACGTGGCCACGGAGAGAAACTGGTATCTGGGAGCACTTAAAAATGAAGGAAGGCCTTATATCACCGAGCCATACGTGGATGCCGCTACAGGTGATATCTGCTACACCACATCAGTGCTTTTGCCGGACAAGACCACTGTACTGGGCGTGGACTATACCACTGACAATATGCAGCGTCATATCAAGGAGCTGACCTACAACGGCCTGAAAAATGCGGTTATCGTAACGGATGACGGGATCATAGCCGGCTGCTATGACGAAGCTCTCATAGGTAAGGATCTAAACACCTGTATTCCGGATTATGCAGGGATCTTTTCGCTGGCAAAAAACAGCTCTTCCGGTGAGGTGGTCAATGCCAGGATAAAATCTGATAAGCTCTATGATACTCTTTTCGCCACGAAAGCGGGCATGGGCTGGTATCTCATAGTTTATATCAGTGAGTGGGAGATGTATCACTCTTATTATATGCACATTCTTTTCACCATCGGCGCTACAGGGATCTTACTTGTCGCATTTCTTTTTGTTTTGCTTGTCATGAGGCGCTCCGGAACTGTGACCGACAGGCCTCAAAAGAAGAGAGAAAAGATCCTGGGCAGGCATGAGATGGACGTACGGTTTAGAAACCTTATCCTGCTAATGCTAATAATCTCCATGGGAATAAGCCTGTATGTCAATATAGCTACTACTTTCAGATGGGGAAATTCCAGGATGAAGCAGGATGTAAAGAACTACGAGCATCAGCTATCTGAATGGATCACCACGCAAAAGAGTATTTTGGATATGTTCTGCAGTGTGATCTCCACCAATCCCCAGATGCTTCAGGACTATCAGGGGACTATCAGGTATCTGGACAGCATCACCAGACAGTATCCGGAGATCTCGGTTACCTATTTGGCAAATCCCAAGTTAAAGCCTACGGTCTTTATGAACAACGGCTGGCTGCCGGATGATGACTGGCACGTGGAGGACAGGCAATGGTATAAGGATGTTATGAACTCGGAGGAGGGTTGGATCATTTCAGATCCATACTATGACGAGCAGACGGGACTTTACTGTGTGACCCTGGCAGAAAGAGTTACAGATGCCAAAACCGGGGAGTTTTTAGGTACCTTCGGTATAGACTTTTACATGGACAAGCTCATAGATATCTTAGGTGACAGCTATGATGACAATGGCTACGCTTTTTTGGCAGACTCCGAGGGAGATATCATAAATCATCCCTTTGGAAGCTATCAGATGACCCTTGGTAATACCACCAATATATCCAATCTGCCCTACGGCGGTATCAGGACAGATGGCAGCACCACCCTTTTGTTTAAAGACTATGATAATGTAGGTAAGATCCTGATCGCCAGCAGGGATGAAAAAACGGGACTCAAGATCTATGTAGTCAGGAGCTTCTGGAGGATATATGGAGTCGTGATACTCTATGCCTTCCTTTGCATGGCCGTCTTTTTATTCTGTATAATAGTTATTTACAGGCTTTTGACTAATCTGATCCGGTGGCAGAACGAGGCCAAGCACAAGATTCAGGAGGCAGCGGATGCTGCTATTGCTGCCGGCGAAGCAAAGAGTCAGTTCTTGGCACAGATGTCTCATGAGATCAGGACACCCATCAACGCTGTATTGGGTATGAACGAGATGATCCTGAGGGAGTCCGGGGATGAGAGCATACTTGAGTATGCTGACAAT
>CAMODS010000172.1 GCA_946611525.1 uncultured Lachnospiraceae bacterium
ACAATCACCCCGACAAAAGAGGTGTCTATGGCAGCATTCGAAAGCCTTACAGATAAACTTCAAAACGTTTTTAAGGGCCTCCGTGGAAAGGGCCGCCTCAGCGAGTCCGATGTCCACACCGCCATGAAGGAAGTCAAGATGGCTCTTTTAGAGGCCGACGTCAACTTCAAGGTAGTTAAGTCTTTTGTAAAGACCGTGGAGGAAAAGGCCATTGGCCAGGACGTGCTGACAGGTCTAAACCCGGCACAGACTGTTATAAAGATCGTAAACGAAGAGCTGACAGAGCTTATGGGCTCTGAGACCACCGAGATAAAGTACCGCCCCGGACAGGAGACCACTATTATCATGATGGTAGGACTCCAGGGTGCAGGTAAGACCACCACCATTGCAAAGCTGGCGTC
Source organism: uncultured Lachnospiraceae bacterium (assembly GCA_946611525.1). Lineage (GTDB taxonomy): Bacteria > Bacillota > Clostridia > Lachnospirales > Lachnospiraceae > JAILEN01. The sequence continues at coordinate 402 of CAMODS010000172.1, forward strand.
CCAGATGACGAAAAAGGGCAAGCGTCCCCTTTTGGTAGCCTGCGACGTATATCGTCCGGCAGCTATCGAGCAGCTGAGAGTCAACGCTGAGAAGGTGGATATCCCGTTTTTTTCAATGGGCTCAAATGCAAAGCCCACGGCTATCGCAAAGGCAGCTGTGGAGCATGCAAAAAAGAACAACAACAACGTAGTCATGCTCGATACCGCAGGCCGTCTCCACGTGGATGAGGCCATGATGCAGGAGCTGAATGATATAAAAAAGGCCGTGGACGTGGCGCAGACCATTTTGATAGTAGACGCCATGACCGGTCAGGACGCGGTAAATGTGGCCAGCTCATTTGATGAAAAGGTGGGCATAGACGGAGTGATCCTCACAAAGCTGGACGGCGATGCCAGAGGCGGTGCGGCACTTTCCATCCGTCAGGTCACCGGCAAGCCCATCCTGTACTGTGGTATGGGAGAAAAGCTTTCGGATCTGGAGCAGTTTTATCCGGACCGCATGGCCAACCGCATACTGGGAATGGGAGATGTGCTCTCACTCATAGAAAAGGCTCAGGAGACCATCGATGAGGAAGAGGCCAAAGCTCTCTCCCAAAAGATGAAAAAAAATGAGTTTGATTACAACGATTACCTCATGTCCATGGCCCAGATGAAAAAGATGGGCGGCCTCTCATCCCTCATGGGTATGATGCCGGGCATGGGAAATCTCGGCATAGACTCCAAGCAGATGCAAAAAGCTATGGATCAGGTGGACGACAAAAAGCTGGCCCACATCGAGGCCATCATCCAGTCCATGACTCCCGAGGAGCGTGCCAACCCCAAGCTCATGAACCCCAGCCGCAAGCGCAGACTTGCCCAGGGCGCCGGCCTCGATATCTCAGAGGTCAACCGTTTCATCAAGCAGTTTGAACAGTCAAAAAAGATGATGAAGCAAATGTCCGGCATGATGAAGGGCAAGCGGGGCCGCATGAAATTCCCCTTCGGAGGGATGTGATATTTTACACATTTCTTGTGTTTAATATAAAATATATTTTGATTTAGTGTAGTAAAAGGAGGAAAGAAAAATGGCAGTAAAGATCAGATTAAAGAGAATGGGTAAGAAGAGAAAGCCTTTTTATCGTATCGTAGTAGCAGACTCACGTTCACCCCGTGATGGCCGCTTCATCGATGAGATCGGCACATACGATCCCAACATTGAGCCCGCTGAGGTAAAGATCGACGAGGAAGGTGCAAAGAAGTGGCTCGGCAACGGTGCAAAGCCCACCGAGACTGTAGCACGTCTTTTCAAGAACGCCGGCATTTCCAAATAAGACCGATTTTTAGCGAGGTGACGCAATGAAGGAATTAGTAGAAGTTATTGCAAAAGCCCTTGTTGAGAATCCGGATAAGGTCGAAGTTACTGAAAAGGAGAACGATCACAGCATTATCGTGGAGCTTCGTGTGGATCCTTCCGATATGGGCAAGGTGATCGGTAAGCAGGGGCGCATAGCAAAGTCCATCCGTTCAGTGGTCAAGGCTGCAGGCTCAAAGCTTGACAAAAAGATCATTGTGGACATTTTAGACTGATGCTTACGGAAGTAAAAGCAGAGGTATCTGAGCTCTTCCATGTGGGTGGGATCATTACGACTCACGGCCTCAAAGGCGAAGTGAGGATATATCCCACCACGGAGGATGTGCACCGTTTTTCGGAATTAGACGAATTATTTTTAGAGGACCATAAAGGTCATTTGTTTTTGGTGCATATAGCATCTGTCCGGTATCAAAAAGGACAGGTGCTACTTTCGTTTAAGGAATTTTCGGATATCAATGCAATAGAACCATATAAAAAATGCCAGCTCTATGTAGATCGCGAGCATGCCACTCCTCTTGGTGAGGGTGAGTACTATGTTGCAGACCTCATAGGGCTTTCGGTGGTTTCCGATGACGACACCTTCCACGGCGTCCTCTACGACGTTATGGAAACCGGCGCCAACGATGTCTACGAGATCCACTCCGATGACGGGAAAAAGCTCCTTCTCCCCGCCATCAAGCAGTGCGTACTTGACGTAGACATGGAAGCCCATCTTATGAAGATCCACATTTTAGATGGATTGCTGGATCTATAATATCCAGGGATTTGAGCTGAGTGAATATGAGGAGCATATATGATGCTTTCGAAGGCTTTCTAAGCGAGAGCGGCTCCGAATACACTGCGTATGTCCGTTGGCCTCACGACTTTAGGAGTGAGGACTTTACGGACATTCGCCGGGATGAGGTGAAGCGGAGCGGGCCGAGAAAGTATTATATATGCTCCGAATATTCACGGAGTAGTGTGATATGAAGTTTTATATTATGACCCTGTTCCCGGAGATGGTAATGCAAACCCTCTCCACCAGCATCACAGGCCGCGCCATGGACCGCGGCGACCTGGTGGTGGAGGCGGTAAACATCCGGGACTACAGCA
>CAMODS010000173.1 GCA_946611525.1 uncultured Lachnospiraceae bacterium
GCACCAGCGGATCACCATAGACCTCACTGGTAGAGGATAAAAGGATCCTGGCTCCACATTTTCTCGCCATACCCAGCATATTGATAGAGCCCATCACCGAAGTCTTGCTGGTATGGATGGGATTGTACTGATAGTGGGGCGGGCTGGCGGGACAAGCCAGATTGTATATCTGATCTGCCTCGTCAAAATAGGGATCCACTATATCATGCTGTACGAACTTGAAATTGTCATGCTCCATAAGCTCAGCAATGTTTTCCATGGATCCGGTAAAAAGACTGTCCACGCATACGACCTCATCCCCATTTTCAACCAGTCGCTTGCATAGATGAGATCCTATAAAACCGGCTCCACCGGTAACTATTATCCGGCTCATGACTTGTTTCCTCTCACGCCGATCTGATAGTAGTCAAGGCCGTATTTATTGACCACCTTTTTATCATACTGATTACGTCCGTCAAAAATGACAGGTGTGCGTAAAAGCCTCTTTATCTCGAAAAAGTCAGGGCTTCTGAATTCCTTCCACTCAGTGATGAGGATCAATCCATCCACTCCATCGATAGCCTCATACTTACTTCCGTAATAAGTCACTTCCTCTACATCTTTTAGGTAGCAGGCCTTGGCCTCCTCCTCCGCCTTGGGATCGTATGCATGTATCAGAGCACCGCGGCTGACGAGATCCTTTATTATGGTCACCGCAGGCGACTCACGCATGTCGTCTGTATCAGGCTTGAATGCCAGTCCCCACACGCCAAAGGTCTTGCCTTTTAGATCCTGTCCAAAATGCGAACAAACCTTTTTTACGATCACTTCCTTCTGATCGGCATTTACACCCTCCACTGCACGAAGGATCCTGGCCTTATATCCGTTTTCCTCAGCAGTTTTATAAAGTGCCTGAACATCCTTCGGAAAACAGCTGCCGCCGTAACCACAGCCGGGATATATGAAGGAAAAGCCTATGCGGCGATCCGATCCGATACCCACACGCACCTTGTTTACATCAGCGCCAACAGCTTCACAGATATTTGAAATCTCGTTCATAAATGAGATCTTGGTAGCTAGCATGGAGTTGGCTGCGTACTTCGTCATCTCTGCGCTCTTTATATCCATAAGAATAAAGTTCTCTGAATTCATAAAATAGGGCTTGTAAAGCTCGCGCATGGTATCCGCCGCATCTTCATTGTCCACTCCGATGACCACGCGATCAGGCTTCATGCAGTCTGCCACAGCAGAGCCCTCCTTTAAAAACTCGGGGTTTGAGATCACATCAAAGGTAAGCTGGCTGCCACGCTTTGAAAGTTCTGACTGGATGGTCTCCCGAACCTTATCTGCCGTACCAACCGGAACAGTGGACTTGTCAACCACGTACATATGATGGCTCATATGCTTTCCGATGGACTCAGCTACCGACAGCACGTACTGCAGATCTGCGCTGCCGTCCTCACCCATGGGAGTTCCCACGGCGATAAAACAGATATTGCATGCATCCAAAGCTTCCTTTATCTCCGTTGTAAAATGGAGGCTTTTCATCTCATAATTCTTTTGGACCATTTCGGTCAATCCCGGTTCGTATATGGGAATGATGCCGTTTTTTAGGTTATTTATCTTTTTTTCATCCACGTCCACGCACCAGACGTCATTACCCATGGATGAAAAACATGTGCCTGTCACCAGGCCTACATATCCTGTGCCTACTACTGCGACTTTCATTTATCGAATTCCTTTCACAAAAAATCCCGTGGGTAAAACCCACGGGATAGATTATAACACACTTTATTGATAAAAGCGAATTACTTAAGGGTAACCTTAGCGCCCTCAGCCTCAAGCTTGGTCTTGATGTCCTCAGCCTCAGACTTGGAAGCAGCTTCCTTAAGTACCTTGGGAGCGTTGTCAACGAGATCCTTTGCCTCTTTAAGGCCAAGACCTGTAGCCTCACGTACAACCTTGATAACCTTAACCTTGTTAGGACCTACCTCAGTAAGCTCTACGTCAAACTCGTCCTTCTCCTCAGCTGCTGCGCCTGCGTCACCGCCTGCTGCTGCAACTACTACACCTGCTGCTGCAGATACACCAAACTCCTCCTCACATGCCTTTACAAGGTCATTGAGCTCGAGTACAGAAAGCTCTTTTATTGCTGCGATAAACTCGTCAGTTGTCATCTTTGCCATGATATTATCCTCCTAATAATTATTCTGCTGCGGGCTCCTCGGCGGGTGCCTCAGCTGTTTCCTCTGTTGCGGGAGCCTCCTCAGCGGGAGCTTCCTCCTTAGCAGGCTCTTCTGCGGGAGCCTCTTCCTTTGCGGGTGCAGCCTCTGCTGCTGCCTCTCCGCCACCCTGCTCTGCGATCTGATTCAGGACGCGAGCAAGATTGGTGATAGGTGACTGCAAGCTTCCAAGCAACTTGGAGAGCAGTTCCTCTCTGGAAGGAACAGATGCGATCTGCTTCATTCCCTCAGCATCATAGAAGGTACCTTCTACGACACCGGCCTTGATCTCTAAAGCGGGAGCTGTCTTTGCAAACTTTGCAAGGATACGTGCAGGAGCTGTAGCATCCTCTTTGCCGATTGCGATAGCATTGGGACCTTCTAACTGGTCATCAAGCTGAGCAAAATCGGTATCCTTGAAGGCAAAGCGCATCATGGTGTTCTTGTACACCTTGTAGACAACACCAGCCTCGCGCATCTCCTTACGGAGAGCAGTGTCCTGAGCAACGTTCAGTCCACGGTAATCCACGATAACTACAGATGCAGCATCCTTGATCTGCTCTGAGATCTCCTGGATCACAGGCTGTTTTAATTCTACCTTAGCCAAATCTTTTTCCTCCTTGTAGTATTT
>CAMODS010000174.1 GCA_946611525.1 uncultured Lachnospiraceae bacterium
CGACAACGGTAAAGGTATCCCAAAAGACGAGGTGCAAAAGGCATTTTTGCGCCATTCCACCAGCAAGCTGCGTGACGTAAAGGAGCTGGACGGCATCAGATCCTTGGGCTTCAGGGGGGAGGCACTTTCATCCATAGCAGCGGTAAGCAGGGTGGAGATGATCACAAAGACGCCGGATTCGGTGGTGGGTACTTCCTACATAATAGAGGGTGGAAAGGAGATTGAGATCCACGAGATCGGCGCCCCGGATGGCACCACATTTTTTGTGAGGCAGATCTTTTACAACACACCCGCCAGGAAAAAATTCTTAAAGTCGCCCCTAACCGAGGGAAATTATGTTACGGACCTGGTGGAAAAGCTGGCCTTATCACATCCGGGGATCTCATTTCGCCTTTTAAATAACGGCAGAGAGGTATTTTCAACGCCGGGAAAGGGGTCGCTTAAGGATACCATTTATCAGATCTATGGCCGGGAGATCTCATCCGAGCTTATTTTGATCGATGAAAGGACTGAGCATTTTTCCCTGAAGGGCTACATCGGCCGGCCCCTTATAAACAGGGGCAACCGGACATACGAGCTGTTTTTTGTAGATGGCAGATATGTAAAAAGCGATATCCTGACTTCTGCTTTGGAGGAGGGCTATGCAGGAAAGCTCATGGATCACAGATATCCTTTTGCCTGCTTAAGCTTTGACTTTGAGCTTCATGAGGTGGATGTAAATGTTCACCCCACAAAGCAGGAGGTCAGGTTTTCAAACCGTGCCGAGGTTTACAACGGTGTCGTGGAGATCGTATCCGAGGCATTAAAGGAAAAAGAGGATATAAGCACCGTAAAGCTTTCCGAAGAAGAAAAGGAAGCATTAAAGCCCATGCCGGCGGTTGAGGGAGCGGAACCCTTTGAAAAAAAGAGGCTTTCGGATGTTTCGGAGAAAATGAAGGCCGCTATTGAAGCCGGGCTTTCTGAGGATGAGCCGGTGTATGGCAGGCAGGATGATGGAATTACATATGGTGGCGTGTCAGATGAACCGAAATATGGGCAGTCAGAGGATGCACCAGATGAGAGGTCCGTGGATCTTGGTGAGTTTACACATTCTACAAACGATGATCGGGATAGAAGCGAGATCGAGCCGGAGAAGAAATACACTTACGAACAGCAGGTATTTTTGACTCCCGATAATGTAAAGAAGCACCGTATAATAGGCCAGGTCTTCGACACCTTCTGGCTGGTGGAATTTGATGACTGCCTGTATATGATAGACCAGCATGCAGCCCATGAAAAGGTACTTTACGAGCGTACCATGGAGCGCATAGCAGATATGAAGATAAGCGGCCAGAGGATAGATCCTCCCATCCTTATTTCACTTTCCGAGACGGAAAAGACTCTGGTATTTGAAAACAGGGATGAGTTTAACCGATTAGGATATGACTTTGATGATTTCGGTGATCATGATATTGTGCTTACACAGATCCCGGAGGATCTGTTTGGTATCGAGCCTAAAAGGCTTTTTACCGATATGGTTGCAGATCTGTCATCTGTATCAAACAGCCGTGACCATCGTGTCATCTTGGAGCGCATAGCTTCCATGTCCTGCAAGGCGGCAGTAAAGGGGCACGACCATCTTTCCATGGCGGAGATCGAGACCCTGATAAGCGATCTTTTGTCCCTGGAGGATCCCTATCATTGTCCCCATGGCAGACCTACTATAATCCGTATGACTCATTATGAGCTGGACAAGAAATTCAAGAGGATAGTCTGATGGATAAAAAACCTCTTATCATAATCGCCGGCCCCACGGCCACGGGAAAGACAAAGTATTCCATAGAATTTGCAAAGCGGCACAATGGCTCGGTCATATCTGCAGATTCCATGCAGGTATACCGTGGCATGGACATTGGCTCAGCAAAGATCACGCCGGAGGAGATGCAGGGCATCCCCCATTATCTGGTTGACATTTTGGATCCTTCCGAGGACTTTAATGTGGCTGTTTTCTGTGAAAAAGCAAAGGCTGCCATAGATGACATATATGAAAAGGGCCGGCTTCCAATGGTTGTCGGTGGAACCGGCTTTTATATCAGGGCGCTTTTGTACGGGGCGGATTTTTCTTATGGCGAGGAGGATGAAGCATACCGTGAAAAGCTTACGGAATATGCCAAAGTCAATGGTGAAACGGCGCTTCATGAGAGACTAAAAGCAGTGGATCCGGTGGCGGCAGAAGAGATCCATCCCAACAATGTAAAGCGTGTGATAAGAGCGCTGGAGTTTTACAAGGTGACCGGCCGTCCCATCTCAGAGCACAACGAGGCTATGCATCAAAAGGAGTCGGAATACGACTTTACCTACTTTGTGATTACGGATGAGCGGGCAAAGATCTATGAGGGCATAGATAAGCGGGTGGACATGATGTTTGAGTCCGGGCTTTATGATGAGGTAAAGCGGCTTTATGATATGGGGCTAAGACGTGGCACCACCTCCATGCAGGGCATAGGATACAAGGAGGTGCTGGATGCCATCGAGGGTATCACCACCATAGATGAGGCAAGAGAGATCATAAAGAGGGATACGAGGCATTTTGCCAAGAGACAGCTGACCTGGTTTAAGAGGGAAAAAGAGGTTGTCTGGGTGGATAAGGCGGCGCTTTCCTATGATGACGAGAAGATACTACAGTTTATGGATGAAAGGATTCTTCGGGCTACGCCCTCAGAATGACAAAAGAGCCCAACTCTGTCATTCTGAGCGAAGCGAAGAATCCCTGCTCATTGATTTAGGATAAATCAATGAGATTCCCGT
>CAMODS010000175.1 GCA_946611525.1 uncultured Lachnospiraceae bacterium
AAGGGAATGGCCACAGGATCCGCATCCAATCCGCAGATGGTATCTCCGATATGGATGTCAGCTATTCCCGATATGGCAACGATGGAGCCTATCCTGGCTTCCTGTACATCCACCTTGTCGAGCCCGTCAAACTCATACAGCTTTGATATACGCACCTTGGTCTGCTTGTCGGGGTCGTGATGGTTTACCACCACTGCCTCCTGGTTGAGCTTCAGGCAGCCGTTGTCCACCTTGCCGATACCGATACGTCCCACATATTCATTGTAGTCGATGGTGGAGATCAGCACCTGTGTATTGGCATCCGGATCTCCCTCCGGAGCCGGGATATAATCTATGATCGTCTCAAAGAGAGGACTCATATCTTTATTCTCATCATTTAGATCCTTTACGCAAAAGCCGTCCTTTGCGGAAGCATATAAAAAGGGGCAGTCCAGCTGCTCATCATTGGCATCTAAGTCCATAAGAAGCTCCAGCACCTCATCGATTACCTCCTCAGGTCTGGCCTCGGGTCGGTCGATCTTGTTAAGGCAGGTGATCACAGGAAGCTTCAGTGCCATGGCTTTTTTCAGAACAAACCTGGTCTGGGGCATAACACCCTCAAAGGCATCCACCAGAAGCACCACTCCATTTACCATCTTTAGCACGCGCTCTACCTCTCCGCCGAAGTCCGCATGTCCCGGGGTATCTATGATGTTAATCTTAATGTCCTTGTAATACACGGCTGTGTTTTTAGACAAAATGGTAATACCGCGCTCGCGCTCGATATCGTTGGAGTCCATAACTCGCTCCTGAACCTCCTGATTCTCACGAAATACTCCGCTTTGCTTGAGCATCTCATCCACCAGGGTGGTTTTGCCGTGATCTACATGGGCGATAATTGCTATGTTTCTGATATCTTCTCTTTTCGTCTTCATCTTTCCTCTTCCTGTCATCCTGAGGGCGAAGCCCGAAGGATCTTTTCTCATTCATCCAAATAGTTTTGCAACGGCAAGTATTATACCACTACGCCACAAAAAAGGACAGACGAAAAATCGCCTGTCCCATAAGCTTTAATAGTGCAATTTGCTATGACATCTCCCTGGATCTCTCTGTGGCTGCAAGCACTGCAGAGATCATGGCTTTTCTAAAGCCTGCGTCCTCGAGAGCCAAAACGCCCTCTATGGTGGTGCCTGCCGGAGAGGTGACGGCGTCCTTAAGCGCCCCCGGATGCTGACCGGTCTCTAACACCATGGTGGCTGCGCCACGCACAGTCTGTGCAGCAAATTCGTAGGCCTGGGGTCTGGTCATCCCCTCCGCTACAGCCGCATCTGCCATAGCCTCGATCATCATATATACAAAGGCCGGTGAGGATCCCGAAAGTCCTGTGACACAGTCCATCATGTCCTCATCCACCAGCTTTACCCTTCCGAATGCGCTCATGTATCCGAGGATCCTTTCATTGTCCTCATCAGTCATGTTTGCATTTACTGCGATGGCGGTCATGCCTTCTCCCACCAACGCAGGTGTATTGGGCATACAGCGTACCACCTTTATCTTTCCTGCCACCTCCATGGACATGCAGGCCTGCTCCACAGAGCTTATGGATCTGCCGGCTGCCACATATACCAGTATCTGGTCTGCAGAGAGGTTCTCCCTGATAACCGGAAGCACGTCATCCAGCTGATAAGGCTTTACCACTACAAATAGTACATCCGAGTCTCTGGTGACGGTACCATTGTCATCCATCACATCAGCTCCCAGCTCTGCAGCCTTTTGTCTGGAGGCCTCATATTTTTCGGATACTCCCACTTCGTTTTTAGCTACTACGCCGGAGGAGATCATTCCCTTTATCATGGCGGAACCCATGTTCCCGGCGCCTATGAAGCCTACCTTGTATTTTCTGCTCATTATTTATCCTCCAGATACTTATCAACCGCTGCCAGTCTCGCACATATCGTAAAGATATCTGCCGCCAGCTCCAGCTCATCCCTGCTGGGATATGTAGGCGCTATACGGATGGTGGAGTCCTCAGGATCCTTGCCGTAGGGGAAGGGGGCTCCTGCACCGGTAAGCACCACGCCTGCCTTTTTACACATTTCCACGATCTTTTTCGCACAGCCCGGCACCGAAGTAAAGGTGATGAAATATCCTCCCTTGGGCGTCAGCCACTCTCCGGCATCACGGCCGCCCAAATCTCTCTCCAATGTCTTTAAGACCATCTCGAATCTGGGACGAAGGATGGCTGCATGCTTTTTCATATGCTCGGGTATCTTTTTACCCTTATCAAAAAAGATGGCGTGTCTTAATTGGTTTATCTTGTCATGGCCTATGGTCTGTATGGTCATGGTGGCGAGTGCATCCTTTAGGTTGGCGTCTGATGCTGCCATACCGGAGATGCCCGCACCAGCAAAACTGATCTTTGAGGTAGAGCAGAACTCATATACCATGTCGGGATTGCCTGCTTTTTCACACTCCTCAATGATGTTAAGTATCTTTATCTCGTCATAAAGATAGTGCACGCAGTATGCATTGTCCCAAAACAGTCTGAAGTCCTCGGCCGCCGGCTTTAGATTAGCAAAGCGCTTTACTGTCTCGTCCGAATACACAACGCCCTGGGGATTGGAAAACTTCGGTACGCACCAGATGCCCTTGATGGAATCATCCTCAGACACCAGCTTTTCTACCATATCCATATCCGGACCGTTTTCTGTCATGGGAACATTTATCATCTCTATGCCGTAGTATTCACAGATAGAAAAATGTCTGTCATATCCG
>CAMODS010000176.1 GCA_946611525.1 uncultured Lachnospiraceae bacterium
AGTGGCCAGCTCACTCATCGCCACAATAGGAGCAGTAGTAAAGGTGATGTAGCGGTCATCCTGAGTATTTTTTCATCCCAAGCGTAGCGAAGGATCTTTAAAGGAGGAAACCATGCTTGAAAACATAGAACCCAAAAGAGTATTTTATTATTTCGAAGAGATCTCAAAGATCCCCAGACCTTCATATCACGAGAAAGCCATAAGTGATTACCTGGTGGCTTTTGCAAAGGAACATAATTTAGAGTACATACAGGATGAGCTTTTTAATGTGATCATTATAAAGCCGGCTACTTTGGGTTACGAGGACAAGCCGGCTATCGTCATCCAGGGGCACATGGATATGGTGTGTGAAAAGACTTCTGACTGTACCAAGGATATGGAAAAGGAAGGGCTGGATCTGGTGCTGGAGGGAGACACCCTGTCAGCCCGTGGCACGACTCTCGGAGGAGATGACGGAATAGCGGTGGCTTATGCTCTTGCGCTTTTGGAGGACGACAGCCTGCGACATCCCAGACTTGAAGTGGTGATCACCGTGTCCGAGGAAGTAGGGATGGACGGTGCACGTGGTATAGACGTTTCGCCTCTAAAGGGACGGATCTTTTTAAATATTGACAGTGAACTGGAGGGACAATGTCTGGCCAGCTGTGCAGGTGGTGGAACCGCAAAGATTACACTACCCATAAACCGAGCTGCTGTATCGGACGGGAAGTATTTTCGTGTATCCGTACTGGGTGGCCGGGGAGGACATTCCGGTGACGAGATCAACAAAGGCCGCGGTAATGCTACAGTTTTACTCGGACGAGTACTAAGAGCAGTTGATGCCGTATGTGACTGGAGACTTGTTACCATCGCCGGTGGAGGCAAGGACAATGCGATCCCCAGGGAGGCATCAGCGATAATCTTTACATCTGATTGGGAAAAGCTTTCAGATGTGATAGGGCAGCAGGATGTAGCTGTAAAGACAGAGTTTTCAAAGACTGATGCAGGACTATTTGTGGATTTTGAAGAGACAAAGGGGATAGAGGATCCCATGACAAAGGGTTCTACCGGCCAGGCACTTTTGTTGATCTCATCTTTGCCAAATGGGATCCGCAGGATGAGCCGGGATATAGACGGACTGGTGGAGACATCTCTGAATATGGGGATCACAAAGACATCCGGTGACAGGTTGATCCTTGGTTTTTCCATCCGGAGCTCTGTATCTACTGCATACGAAGCTCTGCGCGAGAGGGTGCGTTTTATTTCCGAGGGCCTGGGAGCTGCTGTGGAGATGTCCGGAGAGTATCCCGCCTGGGAGTATGTGGCAGAGTCACCACTTAGGGAAAAGATGATTTCTATATACAAAGATATGACTGGCAATGAGTTAAAGGTTAAAGCTATCCATGCCGGCCTGGAGTGTGGGCTTTTTGCCGGCAAGATGCCGGGCCTGGATGCGGTATCTTTTGGGCCGGATATTTTTGACATTCACACTCCGGATGAGCATCTGTCGGTATCTTCGGTAGCGCGGGTTTACGACTTTATCAGAAAAATCATTGAGGAATTGTGACAGTTATTGTAGAATGAGAGTGTGAAGCGTTTCGTTTGCAGTGAAGTATACATGGCTTTTTAAGTGAATTGTCATTCTGAGCGCAGCGAAGAATATGTTTTATTAAATAATAAGGAGGGGTTTTATGCTGAGGATAGGAATTCTTACCAGTGGTGGAGACTGTCAGGCACTCAATGCAGCCATGCGTGGCGTGGTAAAGGGTCTGGCTACCAATGTTGACAATCTCGAGGTCTACGGTTTCTTTAACGGATACAGAGGTCTCATCTACGGCGACTATCGCCTGCTTACCAGTAGAGACTTTTCGGGCATTTTGACCAGAGGCGGTACTATCCTCGGTTCATCACGTCAGCCCTTCAAGCTCATGCGTGAGCCTGATGAAAACGGTGTAAACAAGGTTGAGTCAATGAAGTCCAACTACTACAAGCTGAGCCTGGATTGCCTGGTTATCCTTGGTGGTAATGGCACACAAAAGACCGCCAACCTCCTTCGCGAAGAGGGACTTAATATCATCCATCTTCCCAAGACTATCGACAACGATATCTACGGCACGGACGTTACATTTGGTTTCTATAGTGCTATTGATGTGGCCTGTGACGCCATCGACCGCATCCATACCACAGCTGCTTCCCACAACCGTGTATTCATCGTCGAGGTCATGGGACACAAGGTTGGCTGGCTGACACTCTATGCAGGAACTGCCAGTGGCGCGGACATCATCCTGCTTCCGGAGATCCCTTACAGTGAGAAAAAGATAATAGATGCTATCAACCAGCGCCACAAGGAAGGCAAGGGCTTTACGATCATCGCTGTTGCCGAGGGTGCTATTTCAAAGGAAGATGCAGCACTTTCCAAGAAGGAACTGAAGAAAAAGAGAGCAAAGGAGACACATCCTTCCGCTGCTTACCGTATTGCAAAGCTGGTTGAGGAAAAGACCGGTACAGAGGCACGAGTTACCGTTCCCGGACATACACAGCGTGGCGGAAGCCCTTGCCCTTATGACAGAGCACTTTGCACACGCTTAGGATCTGCTGCAGCCAAGGCTATCATGGAGCAGAAGTACGGCAACATGGTTGCCATGGTTAACGGCGAGACCAAACTGGTTCCCCTTGAGAAGGTGGCCGGTAAGCTAAAGATGGTAGATCCCGACTGCCAGATGATAAAAGAAGCGAAAAGAGTAGGAATCTCGTTCGGAAACT
>CAMODS010000177.1 GCA_946611525.1 uncultured Lachnospiraceae bacterium
TGCAGAGAACTTAGCGAATCCGAGCCGAAGGCGACGGATGAGCTTAGTCGTAGCACATAAATGTTTCAAAGGAGGACCAATCTATGAAAAAACAGAAAAAATGGCTTGGCATCATCCTGTCATCCGTAATGGCAGTCTCGCTTTTCACCGGATGCAGCATGTCCATAAGCGGCAGTAAGGATCCCGATACTGACAAATACGCGCTTGATATGCCGGATGAACTGTCAGGCCTGTATGAGGCAGAGGTAGACGGAGATACCATCACCATCTACGACAAGGATGCAAAGGCAAACAACCTTGGAGGATTCTGCTTCTCCGTAAGCCTGTATCAGAATCCAAGTGACTATCTGCCCGGCAATGCCATCAGAAAGGTGGGTGAGCTTAGGGATGCCGACGGAGTGCTTTATGACGTGGCGGTGCAGGAGCCCAGCGACGTTCAGTACGATCTTGAAGACCAGGCCAAGGCTGACAACTACATGAAGATATATAACTTCCGTGAGAAGGTTGGCGCAGAGATAGTTGCCATCAACGGATCCTCCTATAGTCAAAATGAGGGCATGAAGGGAAGCCAGCTTTATACTGATGTTATGGATAAGCTGGTGGAGGCCGTAAATCAGGGCTGGGATGCTGAGAAGTACGAAGCAGAGGGCTTCAGCAGCATGTATGCCGTTGTAGGCGGTGATGATCCCATGGCTCATATCGGATACATATATCAGGACATCAATTTAGATGGTATAGATGAGCTTATGATCGGTGAGATCGCAGAGGGAGAATGGAAGGGCATAGTTTACGATATGTTCACCATGGTTGACAGGGAGCCTGTTCATGTGGTGAGCGGATACGACAGAGACAGATACTATGTGGCAGGTCCTTCCATAGCCAATGAGTATTCAAGCGGAGCAGCAGAGAGCGGCACTATTTTCTACAGCCTTGAGAGCAACTCTTCCGAGCTTCTTCCTCAGGTTGGCTTCAAATATGACGGCTACACCGACGAGAGCAATCCTTATTACATCTCCTATGACGTGGCAGGTGATGTATGGGAGTCCACCACCGAATCCGAGTGGAATGAGCTTAAGGGCAACTACGGAGAGTATGACAGATTTGATTACACACCCCTCAGTGAGTATGGAAATGAAGAGGATATTGATACTCTTCCTGCAGAGGTACTTGAGGGTTCCATCAGTATAGACGGAGAAGAGTACGATCTCTCTGACGAGGACACCCAGGCTGCCATTGGTATATTTGCACTCTTTGCACTTTTCGGTATTGGCACCATGCTTATAATTACCGTTATATGGTATGTTCTTCAGGTTATCGGTTACTGGAAGGTCTTTAAAAAGATGGACGAGCCCGGCTGGAAGTCACTGATTCCTTTCTACAATACCTACATCATGTTCAAGCGCACCTGGAGCACCGGAGCTTTCTGGGTCATGATAATACTTACATTCCTGGGCAATGTAATGTGTACCAATGCGGATGTAAACAACCTTACAGTCATCAATATTATCGGTCTCATTGCCGGTCTCATAGGCGGTATAGTGCTTATCATCCAAAACTGGAAGCTTGTCAGATCCTTTGGCAGGGGCATCGGTTACTTTATCCTCTTTGTATTATTTGAGCCCATTATGATATTGGTGCTTGGCTTCGGCAAGGATGAGTACATAGGAGATTAGTATCGGTCACATTTATCGAAAATCTGTTCGATAAATTTATAAAAAAGCATTGAAACCCACAAGGTTTTGTGGTAAAATCCCTTCGGTATGGTTAGATATTGTGGTCTGACCTGCCGGAGGGATTTTTTTATATTCCTGTTTTTTAGTGAGGTTTTAAAATGGCAAAAAAGAATGATTACGGTGCAGATTCCATTTCCGTGCTGGAGGGACTTGAGGCAGTCAGAAAAAGGCCGGGTATGTACATTGGTTCCACCGGGCGAAAGGGTCTGAATCACTGTATATATGAGATAGTTGATAATTCCGTGGACGAGCATCTGGCAGGCTTTTGCACCCAGATCCATGTCACCTTGGAAAAGGACGGCTCCTGTACCGTGGAGGATGACGGCAGGGGTGTTCCTGTTGATATGCACGAAAAGGGAGTGGCTGCAGCCAGGCTTGTATTTACCACCCTCCATGCAGGAGGCAAGTTTGACGACGGAGCCTACAAGACCAGCGGCGGACTTCACGGTGTGGGTTCCTCTGCGGTAAATGCCCTTTCCACTTATTTTGATGTGGAGATATCCAGGGACGGTGAGATCCACCATGACAGATATGAGCAGGGAAAGCCTGTGATAAAGCTGGAAAAGGGACTGCTTCCCGTCATAGGAAAGACGAAAAAGACAGGCACAAAGATCAATTTTCTGCCTGATCCCACCATATTTGAAAAGACCAAATTCGGTGCCGAGGATGTTAAAAGCCGCATGCATGAGACGGCATACCTTAACCCCAAGCTTACCATCATATTTGACGATCTTCGGGGGGATGAGCCTGAGCATCTGATCTTCAGCGAGCCTGACGGTATCGTGGGTTTTGTCAAGGATATAAATAAAAATAAAGAGACCCTTCATGATGTGGTATATCTCTCCGGTGAGTCTGATGGCATACAGGTGGAGGCGGCATTTCAGTTCTGCAATGAGTTCCATGAGGACATATTAGGCTTTTGTAATAATATTTACAATTCCGAAGGAGGCTCCCATATCACCG
>CAMODS010000178.1 GCA_946611525.1 uncultured Lachnospiraceae bacterium
TATTTCAGAGGCTCGTCCCATAATTGAGGACTTTATAAATCAAAAGACACAGCCTGATGAAAAGACAGAAGGTGATGACAAACAGCTTTCCGAAGCTTACCTTGGAATCTCCGGTGTTGACATAGATGAGATGACTGCTTTCCAGTACAATATGCCTACAGGCGTTTACGTGGCAAAGGTTGAGTCCGGCACAGGGGCTGAGGCAGCAGGTCTTGAAAAGGGTGATGTGATAACAGGCTTTGACGGTACAGACCTCTATACCATGGCTGAGATCCAAAAGGCGCTTTTGGGACACAAGGTTGGTGACACGGTAAAGGTGAAAGTGGCAAAACAGAGCAACAACTATGCTATCTCAGAGGTGGAGATCACGCTTTCAAAGCGTCCCGCCGATACGGAAAATGACGACAGTGACAGGTAACAACAGTACCTCCTCATTACATTCCTCCGGCGTTATGCCGGGGGATATTTTTATCTCATTTGGGAAGGATACCCCATCCTTCCGGGGCGGGGCTGTAAGAGATCCGGCGCCAATTCCGCCGGGAGCGGAATTGAATAGACAATTATATGGAAGTGGAGTATATTATAATCATGACTGAGAACTATGCTGATCCTGTTAAAGGATCGCGATAATAAAGATTGTTTTTGGAGGTGACGGTATGTTTCAGGATATAGCGGACAGACTCAGGTCCATCAGACTGCATTTATCCGTGACGGCAGTGCTTGAGATAGTACTGGGCGTCGTGCTTTTGATCTGGGCCAGGGACGTGGTGGACATATTTGCTCAGGTGGTGGGCGTCATTGTCATAGTTATGGGGCTTGTGGAGGTCTTTGCCAAGATCTTTGATGATACTGCCAGGATGATAGGCATACTCACAGGCCTTATCCTTGTGGCGGTGGGAGGTTTTATAGTTCTCCATCCCGCAGGGATCATATCTATTATACCCATCATCATAGGTGTGGGCCTGGTGGCTCACGGCATTCAGAATTTTTCTTTGGCACTTGCCGGTAAGCGCTCCGGAGCTTCAAAGTGGGGATGGATGGTGGTCATGTCCATAGTGACCATCGTTTTGGGCGTGGTATGCATAGTGTGTGCAGTTCAGGTTGTAAGCATTGCTGTTCGTATAGGCGGCGCTTTTATGATCATCGACGGACTTGCATCCATATTTATGGTACACCGGGTGAACCGTGCGGAGCGCGATGTAGACTCTGTGATAACAAAAGAGACTGATCTCGGGGATTTTTAAGCTATGAGACAGATGGAGTTTAAAATGGAGAGGCTTGGACTTTTGGAGGTTGGTGATGTCCTTGAAGTCACCGAGTACAAGCTTCCCAATTCATACTATTATGTGTTGGGGCCTTCCTATGCCATGTCTGCAAACTACTCCACCCCGGAGAGGCTCTTTGCCAAAGAGGGCAGGGTAAGCGACGTAAAGGAGACACCCAAGGGTTTTTTTGTTACAGTGGATTTTGATGTATGAATAATAAGTCGGAAAATACTAAATCTATAGACATGCTTTTGGCCGACAGCTTCAAGAGGCTGGTGGAGAAAAAGCCCATCGAGAAGATAACAATACGTGAGATCACGGATCTGGCGGGGGTTATCCGACCCACCTTCTATAACCATTTTCAGGACAAGTATGAGCTTTTGGAGTGGATCATAGTCACTGATCTTTTTGAACCCATGAATCCTTTGATTGACAAGGGCGAGCTCTCCCAGGCTGTGGAGGGGGCACTTGTTACAATGCAGAACGAGAAGGAGTTTTATGACAGGGCCTTTCGCCTTACGGGGCAGAATTCCTTCGGCGAGATCATGACTGACCACGTGGCTCAGATGATACTTTCAAGACTTCCTGAGGTGACCCTCAGGGAAAAGATCTATTATCAGTGGCTTACCCCAAAACGAGTGGCGTATTTTTTTGCCGGACAGATAGTATATGTTGTCATGGCGTGGATTGAGGACGGGATGAAGGTGCCACCCAGGGAGCTGGTAGGAAGCTTTATGTACTTTTGTAATCATTCAACCATTGAAATGGTGGAGATGGTGGAGGCAGAGAAAAAACTATGAATGTTTTGATATGTATAATCATTATAATCGGTATCAGTCTGGATGTTCTTGGTACCATGGAGATAGAAGGAGCTATGCTGGGAGAGATAAAAAGGGCCGACATGGCTCTGGCGTCAATGCTTGTGATCGGGATGCAGCTTTTGTTCTTTTTCGGAGGTTACATGGCCTGTGCCATGATGGTGCGTTACAACATCTTTACCCACGGAGAGGTTACAGCCTCCATTATAGCAGTGTCCATATTTGTACTTTTAGGCATCAGGCTTTTGGTAAAAGGCCTTAGAAAGGGCTTTGTGGAAGAGAGGCGGCAGGAGTTTTCCCTTGCCAGATACATGCGCATCATCCTTACGCTCTGTGTTTACACCCTGGCTGCCGGATGTGCCTGTGGTTTTATCAACGCATCCATGCTTTTGATGCTTGTCACCATGGTGATCTGCTCTGCCGCAGTTACGGTGGGTGGCATTTTTATAGGCTATCACTACGGCTTTGGCTCAAAGTCCACAGGATACTATGTGGGCACGTTGTTTTTATGGATAGCCGGCGTGTATGTATTTGTTACCAGCCTGTATCCAATGATAGCGGGTTAGGCTCATGTGTGCGCGTAAAAGATCAGAGGTAAAAGAGATACTGGA
>CAMODS010000179.1 GCA_946611525.1 uncultured Lachnospiraceae bacterium
GTGCCCTTCATACCGGAGGACCGGGACTCTATGACACCGGCACTTTCAAACTTCCTAAGAGCATTTACTATGACAGATCTGGTGATGCCCACACGATCTGCGATCTTTGAAGCAACCAGGGTGCCTTCATTGCCACCAAGCTCTTCAAAAATATGGATGATAGCCTCCTGCTCGGAATAAGAAAGCGTACCAATGGCAGACTTGACTATCTGCTGTTTTCTGGCGTCCTCGGCATTTTCCTCGTTCACGGATCTCATCATCTCCAGCCCCACAACAGTGGTGCCGTATTCAGACAAAATGATGTCATCAATATCATACTGATTCTTAATGCGATATACGAAAAGTGTCCCCAGCCTCTCCCCCGCTATATCAATAGGGGTGATTATGGCCGAGTATCTGCCAATATCCTCTCCGGTAAATCCAAGAGTGGCGAGGTTTACGTTCTCCTTTGTGGATAAAATCCCTAAAAGGCGCTCATTCAGCTCCTTATCAATAAACTCTCCCACCTTATTTGCCAAAAGTTCCGTGATATCCTCTGTACCGGGGAAGCTGGACATTCCTAAAGCCTTACCCTTTTTGGAGATCACTACAGTATTGGAATCCAAAATATCCGTCAGCACCTGGCATATATCGTTGAAAACAACCTTGGATGAATTGTTGTTGTGTAAAAGCTTGCCTATCTTTCTGGTCTTGTCTAATAACTGTACGCTCATAATATCCCTTCCGCAGAAATCAAAATTCGGTGATAATTCTACCACACGGAAGGATAAAATTCAATTAATTGTCTGAAAATTATCCTCAAAAGTAACGAAAATCTCTGATGTTTCACAAAGTTTCACGAAAATTGATGCATTTTAATATCAATCTTCTGAGGATATGTTTTCAGTATAGCCGCAGGACGGATCGGAGCAGGCCAGCTTTTTGCCCTTATAGACCATAAAGCTTTTGCATCTGGGGCATTGCTTTTTGGCAGGTCTGGCCCAACTCATGAAATCGCAGTCGGGATAGTCCTCGCAGCTATAGAACACCCTGCCCTTTTTCGTCTTTCGAAGGACGATATCCTTACCGCACTTAGGACAGAGGATGCCTATCTTTTCAAGATAAGGCTTGGTATTGCGGCACTCAGGAAAGCCCGGACATGCCAAAAACTTTCCGTGGGGGCCATATTTGACCACCATGTTACGTCCGCATTTTTCACATATTATATCGGTTACCTCGTCCTCGATCTTTACCTTGGAGATCTCGGTTTCAGCCTTTTCAATAGCCTTTGCCAGGTCAGGGTAGAAATCCCTTACCACCGTCTTCCATTCTCTGGTCCCCTCTTCAACTTCGTCAAGATCCTCTTCCATCTTGGCTGTAAACTGCAGATCCACAATGGTGGGGAAGGACTCCTTCATTATATTATTTACCACGTCACCCAGCTCGGTCACAAAGATGGCCCTGCCTTCCTTGCCGATATAGTGGCGCTTCAAAAGCGTGGTGATGATGGGTGAATAGGTACTGGGGCGTCCGATGGAAAGCTCCTCAAGGGTGCGCACCAGTGATGCCTCTGTAAACCTGGGGGGTGCCTGGGTAAAATGCTGCTTTTCCTGAAGCTCCGAAAGAGCCAGGTTATCACCCTCCTTTAGACTGCCCAAGCCGTATACGGGCTCCTTTTCATCATCAGCCTCTGTATAGATACGGGTAAAGCCGTCAAAGCTTACCGTAGATTCCGTCTGTCTGAACTCATAGCCTGCCACGGTAAACCTGGCAGTGATCACATCATAGGTGGCCGGCTGCATCTGGCTGGCCAAAAATCTGTTGTAGATAAGGGTGTACAGTCTCAGCTGATCCCTGGAGAGGGAAGCCTTAGCTGCAACAGGCGAAAATGACAGATCCGAGGGTCTTATCGCCTCATGGGCGTCCTGAATGTTCTTGCCGCTCTTTTTCTTGGGTACCTCATAGACCTTGTAATATTGGGATCCGTAGTTTTCCGTAACGAAACTCTTTGCGGAGGCAATGGCCTCGTCTGATATCCTGATGGAATCGGTACGAAGGTAGGTAATGCGTCCGTCCTCGTAGAGCTGCTGTGCAACCTGCATGGTCTTCTGCAGGGAAAAATTCAGAGCCTTTGAGGCTTCCTGCTGCATGGTACTGGTGGTAAAGGGAAGAGGAGCCTTTTTTGTCCGGGTGGAAAGCTTCTTTTCAAGCAGCGTAAAATCAGACTTGCCGATAGCGCTTACCACCTCATCAAGCGCCTTTTTATCATTGATATCAAGCTTTTGGCCTACCTTGCCATAGAAGCTGGCGGGAATGGGCTTTTTCTTGCCCTTTGCCAAAAGAGTAGCATCTAAAGTATAGTACTCCTGGGGGATGAACTCATTGATCTGCTGCTCCCTGTCGCAGATCAGACGCAGTGCTGCAGACTGGACACGGCCTGCAGAAAGGCCTCTTTTCACCTTGATCCATAAAAGGGGGCTGATCTTGTAGCCCACTATGCGGTCTAAGATGCGTCGGGTCTGCTGTGCATCTACTAAGTCCATGTCGATATCCCTGGGATGCTTGAAGGACTCCTTTACCGCATTTTTGGTGATCTCGTTAAAAGTGACACGCTGGTATTTTTTATCATCTTCTCCCAGGGCCGCCTTAAGATGCCAGGAAATAGCTTCTCCTTCGCGGTCCG
>CAMODS010000180.1 GCA_946611525.1 uncultured Lachnospiraceae bacterium
CCGGTCACATAGTCATCCAGTCTCACATCCTCCTCTGTGAAGTCGTAAAAACTGTGCTTATCCGGATTGAGCCAGAACTTCGGTGCAGGATGCTGCTCCCGTGTGATAAGTTCCTCGATAAGAGGAACGTGCCTGTCATAAATATGGGCATCTGCGATAACATGCACCAGCTCACCGACTACCATATCGCACTCCCTGGCCAGCATATGCATAAGCACCGCATACTGGCATACGTTCCAGTTGTTTGCAGCCAGCACGTCCTGGGAACGCTGATTTAAAATGGCATTTAAAACCAGCTTGTCCTCTCCCGGCCTGGTGGTCACATTAAAGGTCATACTGTAAGCACAGGGGTACAAATGCATCTCACTTAAGTCCTGATGCACATACATATTTGTCATAATGCGTCTGGAGTAGGGATTGTTTTTAAGATCATAGATAACTCTGTCCACCTGATCCATATCTCCCTCGGGATAGTGGTGCTTTATGCTCATCTGATAGCCGTAGGCCTTTCCGATGGAGCCGGTCTCGTCTGCCCACTCATCCCATACATGTGACTTAAGGTTGTTTATATTGTTTGATTTCTGCTGCCATATCCAAAGCATCTCATTGGTGGCACTTTTTATAGCCGTGCGCCTCAATGTAATAGCCGGAAACTCCTGACTCAGGTCGTAGCGGTTTACCACTCCGAATTTTTTAATGGTATAAGCGCTTGTGCCATCTTCCCATTTGGGACGAACCTTTTCTCCCTCTGTACTGACACCGTTGTCCAAAATGTCACGGCACATATCCACAAAAATCTGGTCTGCTCTACTCATTTAGTCATTCCTCCTCAAATTTTTCCATCAGTTCAAGCTTCATCTTGTAGTACTTGGGTGAGAAATCCACGTAATGCTCGTGAGGATTAGAGAATCTCTTTTCCTCGTCCCAGATCTCATTTTCCATCTGAGTCTTCACATAGGCAGCTATTTCAGGGATGGTGGGCATCTTTTCAATGAGCTCACCGTTTTTGATATACTGCTTTCTGATCTCCTTTATGGTGCAGTTGTGATACTCGATCCTGCGCCAGGGCTCTTTGGGAGCTACTGCCTTGTAGTCCCGGGAGAGATCCGGAGTCTCGTCATCACAGGTGATGAGATCCGCATGGGCAAAGCCCTGCTCATTGTATACTCTATAAACCTTTTTAAAACCGGGGTTTGTGATCTTTTCCTGTGTGGCTGAGATCTTTATCTTGGGCACCCACCGTCCCTCTTCTTCCATGGCCGCCAGCTTGTACACACCGCCAAAGGTGGGGGTGGGAGATGCGGTGATCAGGTTGTCACCCACACCAAAGCTGTCGATCTGTGCGCCACGATCCAGCATCTCTGTGATCTTCCACTCATCAAGGGCATTGGTAGCCATGATCTTGCAGTCGGTCATATCTGCCTCATCCAAAAGCTTCCTGACCTCCTTTGAAAGCCATGACAGATCGCCGGAATCCAATCGGACTGCCTTTAACCTCTTTCCCTTTGGCTCCAAGTATTCCTTTGCCACCTTTATGGCATTGGGAGCACCGGAACGGAGTACATCATAGGTGTCTATGAGGAAGGTGCAGTTGTCAGGATACATATCCGCATAAGCCCTGAAGGCCTCCTCCTCTGTAGAAAAGCTCATGATCCAGCTGTGGGCGTGTGTGCCTGCCACAGGCATGCCAAAGATCTGTCCTGCCAAAACAGTGGACGTCCCCACTGCTCCGCCTATCATCGCAGCTCTGGCTCCGTAAATGGCAGCATCTGCATTCTGTGCGCGACGGCACCCAAACTCCACCACGGGCCTGCCTTTTGCGGCACGCACTATGCGGTTGGTCTTTGTAACGATATTGGACTGATGATTAAACTGGTTTAAAATGAAGGTTTCCACCAGCTGTGCCTCTATGATGGGGGCCACCACCGTGATTATTGGTTCACCGGGGCTCATCACCGTACCCTCAGGGAATGAATATACATCACCGGTGAACTTGAAATCCCTAAGATATGACAAAAAGCCCTCATCAAAGGCATTGAAGCTTCTCAAATAATCTATATCTTCATCAGTGAAATGCATATCCAAAAGAAAATCAATGATCTGCTGCAGTCCACCGAAGATGGAAAACCCGGCCTTGCTGGGGTTTTCCCTGTAAAACACGTCGAAGGCTGCACGCTGATCCTTTCTGCCGAGTACATAATACCCGTTTGACATGGTAAACTCATAATAGTCTGTTAATAACGTCAGATTACGCTCACTCATTTTTTCTCCTTTTTTTCTTGACACATGAGATAAAATAGTTTAATATACATATTGTTAGTTAAAGCTAACTATCTCCTTATTACTTTTCATACAATACATACATAGGAAACTGTCGGTGATGGCCACCGACAGTTTCCTATTTTAACACAGTTTTCCCCTTTAATAAATAAATATGTTAAAAATTAAAAATTTAACATTGACAATCCGCTAATGTTTTGATATTATATCACTGTTGCGCGGAGGTGTCGGAACTGGCAGACGAGCAAGACTAAGGATCTTGTGGGAGCAATCTCGTGTGGGTTCAAGTCCCATTCTCCGCAGTGTGGTTGAGAGTCTTCAAAGCCTTGATTTTACTGGCTTTGGAGACTTTTCTTATGCGGAAAAAGG
>CAMODS010000181.1 GCA_946611525.1 uncultured Lachnospiraceae bacterium
ACACGCGGATGGCGTTCTCGTTTGACATATTGTTTTTCCTTTTAAAGATTCTTCGCTTCGCTCAGAATGACAACGGGAATCTCGCCGAATTATTCCATAATTCGCCGAGCGGGATTCTTCGCTTCGCTCAGAATGACACGGGGCCATTTTCTATAGTACGTCTGCCAGCATTGCTTTAAGCTTGGAAAACACAAAGTTGCCCAGTGTCAAAAGCAAAAGCGTCACTATCCAAAAGTAAAGGGTGAGTCCGGGCTTTTCCCAGAACCACACATTGTTTATCATGGCATCCCTGTAGCCGTCCACGATGTAGAACATGGGATTGGCCATAAGCAGTGTCCTCACCGCAGGGGAGAGGTTCATACCGTCCATATTCCACATGATGGGAGTCATCCATACCAAAACCTGAAGCACGATATTGATGATCTGAGTCAGATCCTTGAAAAATACCACCACTGCGCTGGTGATGTATATGATCCCCAGGATCAAAAGTATGGTGGCAAAACTGTAGTAGATGATCTGAAGCATATACAGACTGGGATAAAAGCCGTATGCCGCATATAGGATCACCATGAACACAATGAAAAATACGTGCACAAAAAGTGACGCAGCCACCTTCACCACCGGAAGGGTGCTGATATTAAAGACCACTTTTTTTACCAGATAGTTGTAATCCAAAAGACAGGATGTGCCAAAGCTCACCGCCTCGGAAAAGAAAAACCAGGGCACCAGGCCCGCTATCATCCAAAGCACATAGGGCACCTCTATGCCTGCCCTGGTGGACCTGCCGGCCACGTTCAGAGCCTTTTCAAAGACAAACCAGTATACAAATACCGTCACCACAGGCTGCACAAAGGCCCACACCACTCCCAGGTAGGATCCGGCAAAACGAGTCTTGAAATCGTTCTTTGCCAGATTGATGATAAGCCTGCCGTTGCCCTTAAGGGATCTGGGCACTTCTAAAATTGAACTCTTTTTGTTACTCATTGATATTTAGTGTCCTCTGCTTTTTGATACTTCACTAAAGGAGGGATTGACCTTGTCCTTTTCTGACAGTTTGATGTCCGCTTCCGTCATCCCCTCGGGAATCGGCCATTTAACTCCCAGCTCGGGATCGTTCCACATGATACCTCCCTCATCATTGGGGTGGTAAAAATCAGTGACCTTGTAGCAAAACTCCGCTTCGTCGGACAACACCAAAAATCCGTGGGCAAAATCCTTGGGTATGAAAAGCTGCTTTTTATTCTCAGCGGAAAGCACCACGCCGAACCACTTTCCAAAGCTTTCGGAACCGGGTCGCAGATCCACCGCCACATCATACACCTCTCCGCGGATCACCCGCACCAGCTTATCCTGGGGATGGTCGATCTGGAAATGGAGGCCCCTAAGCACCCCTTTGGTGGAGGCTGACTGGTTGTCCTGGACAAATTCTACATCTATCCCCTCTGCTGCAAAATCATTGTAATTATATGTCTCCATGAAATATCCGCGGCTGTCGCCAAAGACCTGTGGCGTGATGACGCACAGGCCGGCTATACCTCCGCAGTTTTTTTCTACTGTTATTTTTCCCATGTTTTCTCCTTAAAAAGATCCTTCGCATCGCTTTAGATGACAGGCGGAACGCGCCGGGGCAAAGCATCAGCCCGCGTAATATAAAGTTTCGAAAAGCTCGTATTCGTCTATATCGTTTACCAGATGAGGATAATCGTTGGTACGGTGGAATCTTATTATCTTTGCGCCCTCACCGGTGCCTCCCATAGTGCAGTCCACTATGGCCTCCTTGCCCTCATCAGACACACCGTCGGTACGGTACAGATATAGATCCGTCCCCGCCGGTACCGTAAACTCCTCTTCCGTCACTTCACCTGCTTCATTTACCACCTGTGCCTTTACATCCTTTACGGTATGCAGCACCATAAACTGTCTTGTGCTCTCTGATACCATAAAGTATTCGTCATCGGAAGTAAAGGTCCCGTCGTCATTCAAGCGATAAGTTTTTTCACCATAGTAGGTGGACATGATATCCATATGCTCGGACATCGGCAAAGCATCAGGATCGGTCCAGGCATAGGTATATCCGCTTGCCAGATCATCGCTGGTAAACCTGCTCCAGCTGTTCATCCATATCGTGCCCATCTCCTTTACCTTGCCATTTGAAATGTCGCAGACGGTGGTGATCCTGTAATCATTTTCTATGGATCCGCTGACCAAAAGCATTACCTTGCCGGAATCTGTCCTGGCTATATACTGGTCCAGGTCATATCCCAAAACATCGGTGCTAAGCTCATACTCTTCCTTGTCTATGGTAACCTTTATTTTAGCATAATTCTCATCGCCGTCAGGATAATATGTGTAAGCATAAACTGTCTCTATATCGCCATCCCCGTCTATGTCGAAATTGCCTGCCTGTGTCACCAGGGGCAGATCCTTTTCGGGGACATATTTTTCATCTATGATACCGGCCAGCTCATCATAGGTAAATGAGATGATCTGCTCCCCTGCAGCGTACGAAGCCAGAGCATAGGGGGCAAAATAAAAGGTCACGCAGCAGGGATCGAGAGAAAATGCAAAATCATACTCGCCGGTTGCGTATTGGTCTATGGTACTCTCGGAATCAAAGGACTCAAACTCCTCCACAAGATCCG
>CAMODS010000182.1 GCA_946611525.1 uncultured Lachnospiraceae bacterium
AAATCAAACGGTTACAGGCGGACCGGGATGGCATGATCACGGAGGTACTCTTTTACCTGACGGATGGAAAGCTCGTTGTAGTGGAAAAGGCTGGCTGCCAGCACAGCCTCAGCACCACCATCAGCTATGGCTTCGTAAAAATGTGAAAGCTCTCCGGCACCTCCCGAGGCGATAACAGGAATGTCTACTGCATCTGAGATGGCGCGTGTCAAAGGGATGTCGTAGCCTGCCTTTGTGCCATCACAGTCCATGGAGGTAAGAAGGATCTCTCCGGCTCCAAGCCCGGCAACACGGATAGCCCACTCCACGGCGTCTATACCACAGTCTATACGTCCTCCGGCCTTGTATACGTTCCAGCCACCGTCAGGACGCCGCTTGGCATCTATGGCCACCACCACACACTGACTGCCGAATTTGAGTGCAGCCTCAGATATTAGCTCCGGTCTGTCAATTGCGGCAGAATTAACTGATATACGATCTGCACCCTCACGAAGGAGAATATTGAAGTCATCCACGCTGCGAATACCGCCTCCTACTGTAAAGGGAATAAAAACCTGCTCTGCAACCCTGCGAACCATATCAACCACGGTATTTCGCTGGTCAGAGGTGGCAGTGATGTCCAAAAACACCAGCTCATCCGCACCTGCCTCATCATAGGCTGCGGCTACCGACACCGGATCTCCGGCATCCTTTAGATCCACAAAATTTACTCCCTTTACAACCCTTCCGTCCTTTACGTCCAGACAGGGTATCACTCGTTTCGTCAACATATATTACAATCTCACAAAGTTTTCCAAAATCTTCAGACCCGTATCACTACTCTTTTCCGGATGGAACTGGCAGGCAAAAATATTGTCACTTTCCACCGAAACATCCATTTCCACGCCATACGTACACGTGCCACTTACTAAACTTTTATCCTCACAGTCCAGATAGTAGGAATGATCAAAATAAAAAAAAGACTCCCCGGAAATACCCTTAAAAAGTCTGCCATCCTGAGACAGCCTTACGGTATTCCATCCTATATGGGGGATACGAAGCCTGTGTCCGCTGCTATCTGTGCCCGTCGGTATGCGCCTTATGTGTCCCGGCAAAAGCGAAAGTCCCGCTATGCCATCAGACTCTTCACTGTCATAAAACAGCACTTGAAGTCCCAGACAGATACCTAAAAATGGAACCTTGCTTTTTACCACATCCCTGATGGGATCCAAAAGATCCCTTTTTGTCATATGCTCTATAGCATCTCCAAAGGCCCCCTGCCCCGGAAGGATGACATGAGACGCATGGGCTATCACGTCCGGGTCTTTGGATATGACCGCTTCCGCTCCCACTGCCTCGCAGGCACGCAACACACTCATCACGTTGCCTGCATCATAATCTATGATAACTACCATTATTTAAACTCCGTTTTGATAAGGATCTTGTCCAGCTCCCTGGTATAGTCTATACGGCTGTAACCCCTGTAAAGAGTCATAGCCTCATGTTCGCTGACGCCAAACTGATCCATGAGCTGTCCCTCAATCTGTATGCCTAAGGCATCAAGAGAATCGCGGATCTTTAAGTCATCCGCCGCCTCCCTGTTCTGGACAAAATCATAGGTGCCTGATATCAGCGCATCCAGCGCTCCCCTGTAATCCTGGTACTTCATGCATTGTTCATACATGGCTATCTTGTGCTCCAGCTTTGAAAGTATCCTGGCCTTAAGTGCCAGCTTTGCCTCCTCGCTTTCCTTATCAAGCTTCATGCCCTCAAGGATGATGGCAGCCTCGGCATACTGTCCCTTTTCATAATAGTTTGAAGCACGGGCCAAAACATGTCTGGTATGGAGTGAATTGCCGGCCACTGTAATAAGGATCACTACGGAAAGTCCCAGCACTGCGTTAACTATAATGCCCTTGATGGGAACCTTGGGTGAATTGTCGGGTTCCTTGGGCTTCTTTTCCTTTTTGGGCTTGGCAGCCTTTGCTGCTTCCTTAGCTGCTTTTGCAGCCTCTTTTTCGGCAGCCTTTGCAGCCTTTGCGGCTTCCTTGGCAGCCTTCTTTTCTTCCTTTTCCCTCTTCTTCTTTTCCTTTGGATCCTCTTCTGCAGGAGCGGCACCGCCCTCAGAATCAGCATCGGTAAAGTGCTCTAAAATGTCTGCATCCTCAGCAGCAAGCTCTACCATAGAAGGATCTGCGGGAGCCACATTGATAAGTCCGTCTCCCTCTTCATCCTCATCATCATCGGACAAAAGCCCGGCAAAAATACCCTTGATCTTGGCAATGACGCCACCCAGGCCTCCCGGCTTTTCCTCAGCTTCTGCACCCTCTGGTGCAGCTTCTAAATTGGTGCCGGACTCAGCCAGCTCATTGGCAGAATTCTCAAACTCAGTCCTGGCCTCGGAAAGCTCTTCTAAATTGTCGTCAGCATTTAAAAGTGCACCGATATCTCCCATGAGGTCGTCACCATCGGAAAGCATATCCATGAGATCCATGCCATCACCGGACTCGTCCATCAGTGTGTCCGCCGCCTCCAGGGCATCAGGGGTGATCTCACCGGCCTCTCCAAAAGCGCCATCTGCCATATCCATGGGGATCTCCTCGATTTCGGGCATCCCGTCAAATTCGCCTGAATCACCGCCATCTGAAGATGAATCAAAAGAA
>CAMODS010000183.1 GCA_946611525.1 uncultured Lachnospiraceae bacterium
GCGTCTCATGTCCCCATGTATCAAATATATCATCTGCATGATGATGGTGGTGATGATGTTCATGCTCATCATGATCGTGGTCGTGGTGATGGTGCTCATGCTCATCGTGATCATGGTGATGATGCTCCGCATCATGGGCCTTCTGGTCCTCTTCGTGATGCATCATGGCGATGGTCTTCATCTCAAGATTATCAAGTCCCTCCATGGCTGAAAGGATCTTTTCTCCGGAAAGCTCATTCCAGTCAGTTGTGATAACTGCTGCCTTGGGGTTCTTTTCCTGTATCAACTTTGTACAAAACTCAAGCTGCTCCGGAGTAGCCTCCTGGCTGCGGCTTAAAACTACAGTAGTGGCATGCTCGATCTGGTTGTTGAAAAACTCTCCGAAGGCCTTCATCTGCTTGCTTGCTTTTTTTGCATTAACAACAGTGACTAAAGCATTGAGCTTAACGTCAGCTTCCTTTTCCATATCTATAACAGATGCCATAACATCAGAAAGCTTGCCTACACCGGAGGGCTCTATAAGTATACGCTCCGGAGAAAAACGCTCCATCACCTCATGAAGATTCTTTGAAAAATCACCCACAAGTGTGCAGCATATGCAACCGGAATTCATTTCAGTGATCTCGATACCCGCATCCTTTAAAAAGCCGCCGTCGATACCTACCTCGCCGAACTCATTTTCAATAAGAACAAGCTTTTCGCCTTTATAAGCCTCGTCGATGAGCTTTTTGATAAGAGTGGTCTTGCCCGCCCCTAAAAAACCTGAAAAAATATCGATCTTTGTCATTGTAAATCGCCTCCTGACTAAGAATCTCTTATGTTACCTCATTTTAAACACAACGATTAGTATAATAAAAAAAAACGGATTTTTCAATATACACTTGCACAGACCCGTCAAGTGTGATAATATTTCAAAGGCTTCACTTTAACGGTTTAAAGTTTTAAACCTCTAAAGTCAAGCCGCATAATAATCAAAAGGAGAGAACCAAAATGCTAATTAAAATCTTGTTGCTGATCGCCTTCTTTGCGATCATGATCTCGGTAGGTTTATACAGCCGCAGACATTCCACCAACGTCAACGACTTTGTGTTGGGAGGCAGAAAGGTTGGTCCATGGCTTACGGCATTCGCCTACGGCACCTCTTACTTTTCAGCCGTTGTATTTGTGGGATATGCCGGACAGTTTGGATACAAATACGGCATCTCAGCCACATGGATCGGTATAGGAAACGCCTTTATAGGATCCCTTTTGGCATGGGTTATCCTGGGTCGTCGCACCCGTATCATGACAAAGTTTTTGGATGCAAAGACCATGCCCGACTTCTTTGGAAAACGGTACCACAGCCAGTCACTTCGGATCGTGGCAGCCATTATTTCCTTTGTATTTTTAATCCCCTATACCTCATCGGTGTACAATGGACTTTCAAGACTTTTTGAGATGGCTTTCAACATTCCCTATTCTGTATGTGTCATAGTCATGGCAGCTCTTACCTGCGTATATGTTATCCTTGGCGGATACATGGCTACTGCCATAAACGACTTTATCCAGGGTATCATCATGCTCTTCGGTATCACAGCAGTTATTATTGCCATCCTAAACGGACAGGGAGGCTTTTACGAAGCAGTCAGAAAGCTTTCCGAGATCCCTTCGGATATTCCCGTAACTCAGGGACAGGTGGGAGCTTTTACTTCCTTCTTCGGTCCCGATCTCGTAAACCTTATGGGAGTTGTGATCCTTACCTCCCTCGGAACCTGGGGACTGCCCCAGATGGTCCAGAAGTTCTACGCCATCCGCGATGAAAAGGCAGTTCAGACAGGAACCGTTATCTCAACGATTTTTGCCATTGTAATCGCAGGCGGCTGCTACTTTTTAGGCGGTTTCGGAAGACTCTTTGATTCCGAAAGCCTGCATCTGGCGGACGGAAAGATCGCCTATGACGGCATCATTCCCAACATGCTTGCAACCCTTCCGGATCTTTTGATAGGTATAGTGATCATGCTGGTACTCTCAGCATCAATGTCCACCCTGGCTTCACTTGTTTTGACCTCCAGTTCCACTCTGACTCTGGATCTTATAAAGGATAATTTCATTAAAGATATGGATGATAAAAAACAGGTGGTGGTAATGAGGGTATTTTTGGTGTTCTTCATCGTTGTATCAGTAGTGGTAGCACTCAATCCTCCCACCTTTATCGCACAGCTTATGGGAATCTCATGGGGTGCTTTGGCCGGTGCATTTTTGGCTCCCTTCCTCTACGGACTGTACTGGAAGCGCGTCACACGCCCGGCTGTATGGGGCAGCTTTATCGTAGGTGTAGGCATCACAGTCCTAAACCTCTTCCCCGCCACAAAGTTCATCCAAAGCCCCATAAATGCAGGTGCAGCTGCCATGATCGCAGGACTTGTGGTAGTCCCCATCATAAGTATCGTCACCAAGCCCATGGAAGATGGAGAGATCAAATTTGTATTCGACTGTTACGAAGAGAAGCACATGGTAGAAGAAAAGTACGCACTTCCTTCTGAAGACGATAATTGACATGTATTACGGATAGCAATAAAAACCCTCTCGCCGCCTCACGTCAAACGTTCGGCTACGC
>CAMODS010000184.1 GCA_946611525.1 uncultured Lachnospiraceae bacterium
CGCCGGTCAGGGCATTTTTCGACTGACTGCCCGTGGAAGAAATCCGGGACACTACAGCTTTGGGTAACAGCTCTGAACTGCCATCAAGAGACAACATCAGATCTGTAAACTCACGAATTATAGAGTCAGGCCCGGTAAGGGATACGGTCACGATGCCGCCGTCATTTTTCACATAGCCGGCGAGTCCGTGAGCATTTGCCCAATCGCAAACAAAGGGGCGGAAACCCACCCCTTGTACTAAACCGTAAATATGAAATTCTCTCGTTACAATTTCCATATACTATTCTTATAGTTTCTTCGCAGCCGCCTGCTCTATGCCGGAGGGTGCAGCTGCTGCCTTGGCTTCGGCTGCCTTGGCTGCTGCTGCCGCCTTGGCCGCTGCAGCTTTTTTAGCCTGCTCTTCACGGGCGATCCTGTCCTTCTCCAGCTGCTCGGGTGACTTTGTATAGGTCACAGCCCCCTCCTTTACGCCGGGAGTCTGATAGCCCTCTATCATGTGCAGACACTTCTTCGGGCACTTCTCCACACAATAACCGCAGGCTATGCAGTCAAATCTGTCAATGGACCAGGTGCCTGCCATCTTGTCTACGGAAAGCGTACCACAGGGGCAGGAACGTACACACATGCCGCAGCCTATGCAGTCGTCTATGTCGATCTCTATGTGTCCCCTGGCACCCTCGGGATATACCGCAGGCTCAAAGGGGTACTTGGTTGTAACCGGTGGTTTGAAAAGATTTTTCAGGGCCTCCGGTGCATATTTTAATACACTCATGTTTTTCCTCCATAAAAGATCCTTCGCTACGCTCAGGATGACATGATCAAATCTGCTCTACCTCTCTGTACAACTGATGCAGGGATCGATGGTCAAAACCAAAAGTCCCACATCAGAAAGCTGTGTGTTCTTAAGCATCTCACAAAGGCCCGGCAAATTCGCAAAAGTAGGTGTGCGAACGCGGAATCGATCCAGATAAGGCTTTCCGCTGGCCTTTACATAGTACACTGCCTCACCTCTGGGCTGCTCCACTCTCATGAAGTACTCACCATCGGGATTGCCCTTTACGGGAGTGAAAAGATCTGTCTCATTGGGGATCTTGGCAATAGCCTGTCGCAGCAGATCTATGGACTGGAAGATCTCCATGATACGGCAATAGCAGCGGGCATATGAATCACCCGTAGCCGACACGATGGGTTCAAAATCCAGATCCGGATAAGCCGCATACCCCAGCTTTCTCATATCAGTCTTAATACCTGAAGCACGGGCAAAAGGACCCGCAGCACCCAGGTCATGAGCCTGCTCCTTTGTGACTATGCCAACGCCCTGAAGTCTGGACTGAACGGAATAATCCAAAAGGAAGGTGTCCTTTATGGTCTCAAGCTCGGCCTCAACCTCATCAATAGTCTTTAAAATAATATCCAGCTTTTCCTTGTCGATGTCCTTTATGACACCACCCACCTTGTTTACGGAAAAGATAAGTCTGCCACCGGAGGTCATCTCCTGCATATCAAGTATCTTTTCACGCACACGCCAGCACTGGTAGAAAAGGTTTTCATAACCAAAGCCGTCAGCCAAAAGACCAAGCCAAAGAAGGTGTGAATGAATACGTCCCAGCTCTGCCCAGATAGTACGCAGATACTTTGCGCGGGCAGGCACCTCCACACCGAATACGTGCTCCATGGCCTCACAGTAGCCCATGCCGTGCTGGAATGAACAGATACCACAGGTACGCTCTACCACGTAGGTCATCTGGTTGTAGTCCCTGCGGTCCACCAGGCTCTCAAGTCCACGGTGTATAAATCCCACTGAAGGGATGGCCTCAACGACCTTTTCATCCTCTATGACAAGATCGATATGAATAGGTTCGGGAAGCACGGGGTGCTGTGGTCCGAACGGAATAACACTTCTCTTTCCCATTTATGCTTCCTCCTTTTTCTCACCTGAGGCATCTGCCCCGTTCTTGGGACCAAAGGGAGTCTCCTCTTCGATCCTGTAAAACCTGTTTTCGTAATCCAGGCTGATCATCTTGATCTTTACACCAAAAAGCTCCTTCATCTCGTTCTCATAGAAAACTGCGGGAGGTACGATATCCGTGATGGAAGGCACCTCAGTATCCGTATCAATGACCACACGAAGAGTGGTATACTGATAGGTCTTGTCCTCAGCAAAGGAATATGACAGTTCAAACTTTTCATTTACAAAAGCCGCGCACGCCTGAGACAAACGGAAGCCTGCCTTTTTAAGCTCCATGGCCTTTGTAAGAAGCTGATCCACATCTATCTCAATGATCTGCTCTTCGGGATGTATAACTTCTGCCATTATGCCACCTCGCTTCCTTTTTTCTTGTTGCGTACCAGCTCGTCATGCTCCTTGGAACGCTTTTCAAAAAGCTCCACAGCCTGAACTATACCATCGATGATGGCCTGAGGCCTGGCCGCACAGCCCGGTACATATATGTCAACGGGGATCACGGTGTCGGCTCCTCCGAGGATGTTGTAGCAATCCTTGAAAACGCCGCCGGTGCATGCGCATACTCCCACTGCCCCCACCACCTTGGGTCTGGGCATCTGGTCGTAAAGCTGCTTTACCGTGTCTT
>CAMODS010000185.1 GCA_946611525.1 uncultured Lachnospiraceae bacterium
TAAGTCTTATAATTTTCCTTGGTAATATTAACATTTCGAGACAGGGTGAAATTCCCGACCGGCGGTAATCTTTTATAGTATAGCCCGCAACCCGCGTAGCGGTGGAACCGGTGAGATTCCGGTGCCGACAGTGAGACAGCATAGCTGTTAAGTCTGGATGAGAGAAAGGAGTAAAAAATGAAAACAAGAAACCTTGCTGTTGCCGGCATGTTGTCGGCGCTCGCCTTTGTGTTGCAGTACTTTGAATTTCCGATCCCGCTGATGCCGGCGTTTATCAAGATGGATCTTTCAGATCTGCCGGGACTCATCGGAGCATTCGCACTTGGACCCTGGTATGGCGTAGCCATCTGTCTGGTCAAAAACATTCTCCATATGTCAGTTTCACAGTCAGCCCTGATCGGTGAAGTATGCAATTTCCTTTTGGGCGCAGCCTTTGTGTTGCCTGCAGGCCTTATTTATGATCATAAAAAGACCAAGGGGAATGCGATCTTAGGAGCTGTGGTGGGTGCACTTGTTATGGCGGCTTTCTCCTTCCCTTCGAATCTGTTTTTTACATATCCCATGTATATCAGACTCTACGGGATGAGTGAGGAGGCTATCATTGGAGCATACCAGGTCATAGCGCCTTCCATGCAGACACTTCCTCAATGCCTTCTGGTATTCAACGTACCTTTTACTTTTGTAAAGGCCATGATCTCGGTGGGCATCACACTTGTTACGTACAAGCCCCTGTCACCTATTTTGCATGGCAGATACGCCAGAGGCTTTGATGAGGCAGGCTCAAACGAGGGCTAAGGTTTATTACATTCGGGGAGATTGCCATCCTTTTTGGGGTGGGCTTGGATCAGGAGATTATTGATGGAAGAAAAAAAGATGGACATTACCGTTTCGGCGGATGATATGTACCGATTTCAGATGTATCACACATTTCATACCGGGCAGGGGATACTGGCCATAATACTTGGTATTATCAGTATTACCATTGCCATAGTGGCGCCGTTTGCGGCCCCGGAGCGGATAGAACCCATAGACATCGTTTTTTATGCGGCGGCGGGTTTGGTGTTTATTCTTTACTATCCGATATCCCTAAAGCACAAGGCTCCGATTCTGATACAGAATTCGCCCACCCTTTCGCATCCTTTGCACTATACCTTTGATGAAAAGGGCATTACGGTGGAGGCGGATGCTTCGGCAGGGATAAATGATGATGATAATAAAGCGTTTTTGCCCTGGGACAATGTGTTTAAGGCTGTGATCACAAAGGAACAGCTTTTGATATACTCCAACAAGATAAATGCATATATCCTTCCGCTTTCACAGGTTAGAGATCTTTCAGGGATAAAAAAGCTTATGACTGAAAAGCTTCCTTCGCACAGGATAGCATTTAAGTGAGGCAGACCATGGTATATGAGACATTTTCGCCGGAGGAGACCTACGAGATAGGCCGCAGGATGGGTTCCGAGGCCAGACCGGGGCTTGTCATTACCTTAGATGGTGACCTTGGTGCCGGCAAGACACTTTTTACAAAGGGCTTTGCTGAGGGGCTGGGGATCACAGAGCCGGTAAGCAGTCCCACTTTTACCATTCTTCAGGAATACGAGGGCGGCAGGATGCCGCTGTACCACTTTGACGTTTACCGTATCGGAGATCCGGCGGAGATGGAGGAGGTGGGCTTCGATGATTATATCTACGGAGACGGAGCCACACTGATCGAGTGGTCAGAGCTCATCGAGGAACTGATCCCGGAAGAAGCGGTACGTATCGTCATGGAAAGGGATGCGGCAAAGTCAGAGGACTACAGGCGGATCACCATAACCGAATAACCTTTATTAAAAAGCTCTGATATGCTACAATAGTCAGTTGTCAGAGTTTTTTTGATTGTCATCTAAAGGGTGACGAAGGAACTTAAGGAAAGATATGAAAATACTTGCAATAGATTCATCGGGGCTGGTGGCATCGGTGGCAGTGGTTGAGGATGAGAGACTTTTGGGTGAATACACCATTGACTATAAAAAGACTCACTCCCAGACACTTTTGCCCATGATAGATGCGTTAGCTCAGATGATAGAACTGGATATGGACACCATTGACGGGATCGCAGTGGCAGCAGGTCCCGGCAGCTTTACCGGACTTCGTATAGGTACAGCTACCGCGAAGGGACTGGGGCTGGCACTGGAGGTTCCCCTTATCGGGGTGCCCACAGTTGATGCATTAGCGTACTGTCTCTATGGTGTGACAGAGCTTATCTGCCCATTGATGGATGCCCGCCGCAACCAGACCTATACGGGGCTTTACAGATTCGAAGAGGATGGCAGCTTTTCGGTGGTCAGACAACAATGTGCGGTGGACATAGCGGATATCATTTCCGATGTCAACGAAAAGGATGAGCCGGTGATCTTTTTGGGAGATGGTGTGCCTGTATTCCACGAGCAGATAGAGGACAGCTGCCGTGTGACTCACAGATATGCTCCCGCAGGCTGGAACCGCCAGAGGGCGGCAGCCCTGGCCCAGCTTGGTATGATGTATATGAAGGAGGGGCGTTTTGTTTCCGCGGCTGATTTCAGACCTGATTACCTGAG
>CAMODS010000186.1 GCA_946611525.1 uncultured Lachnospiraceae bacterium
AAGGCGTCGAGAAGCTCGTAGAGTTTATGGCAGATTTTGAGAAGAAAAATAAGTAATATAGTTAAGGAGTACAGAGATGTTTAATTATCACTGCCTGAATCCCATCTCGGACAAGGGCATCCACAAATTCAATACAAATTTCAAGGAGACCAAGGACATAAACGAGGCTGACGCCATTTTGGTCCGCTCCGCAAAAATGCACGACATGGAGCTTCCCAAGAGCCTTAAGTGTGTGGCCCGTGCCGGCGCAGGCGTAAACAACATCCCTTTGGAGGAGTGCGCAAAGAAGGGTATCGTGGTATTCAACACACCCGGCGCCAATGCCAACGGCGTAAAGGAGCTGGTTTTCGCAGGCATGCTTTTGGCATCCCGTGACATCATCGGCGGTGTAAAATGGGTTCAGGACAACGCTTCCGATCCCGACATCGCAAAGAATATGGAAAAGGCAAAAAAGGAGTTTGCAGGTACTGAGATAGCAGGCAAAAAGCTTGGTGTCATCGGACTTGGAGCCATCGGCGTAAAGGTGGCCAATGCAGCTACTTATCTTGGCATGGAAGTTTACGGTTACGATCCTTATATCTCCGTAAATGCAGCCTGGAATCTGAGGCGCAGCGTTAAGCACATCAATGATGTGTCAGAGATCTATCGTGAGTGCGACTTCATCACAGTGCACGTACCCCTTTTGGACAGCACAAAGGAGATGATCAACCGTTCCGCCATCGAGCAGATGAAGAGGGGCGTGGTGATCTTAAACTTTGCCCGTGACCTTTTGGTGGATGAAAAGTCTGTTTTGGACGGCATCGCATCCGGCAGGGTACGCCACTATGTTTCTGATTTTGCCAATCCCACCACAGCCGGCAAGGAGGGCGTCATCGTGTTGCCCCACCTTGGAGCTTCCACCGAGGAGGCCGAGGACAACTGTGCCGAGATGGCAGTGGATGAGATCATGGATTATCTTGAAAACGGCAACATCCACCACAGCGTAAACTATCCCGACTGTGACCTGGGAGTATGCCAGACCGTCAGCCGCGTAGGATTTTTACATGTAAATTCAAAGGGTGTCATCGGAAAGTACACCTCAGTCATCGGTGATGCGGGCATCAATATCGCAGACATGAACAACAAGTCAAAGGGTGACTGGGCCTATGCACTTTTGGACCTTGACGGCCCTCTGACCCAGGATGTCATCGACAACCTCCTCGCCATCGAGGAATGCCGCGGCGTCCACGTAGTAAAGACAGGATTATAATTATGGCAACCATCAAACCCTTCAGGGCCATCAGGCCCGCAGTTGAGTATGCTTCTGAGATCGCGGCCCTTCCCTACGATGTCTACAACCGTGCGGAGGCCTGCCGTGAGGTCAAGCATAAGCCCCACAGCTTTTTGCGTATCGACCGTGCCGAGACCAACTTTGACGACACGGTAGACACCTATGCGGACGAGGTCTATAAAAAGGCCCATGACATGCTCTGGCAGTGGGTAGAGGAGGGGTATTTCATCCGTGATGACGCCCCCTGCTACTATATCTACGAGCTTACCATGGACGGCCGTTCCCAGACGGGTATAGTGGCCTGCGCAGCCATTGACGATTATGAGTCCGGCGTGATAAAAAAGCACGAAAACACCCGGGCAGAAAAGGAGCGCGACCGTATCCGCCACGTGGATGAGACAGGTGCCCAGACCGGCCCTATCTTTTTAGCCTACAGGAACAGGGCTGACATCGATGAGGTTACCAAAAGGGTTACGGCACAAAGGTGCGAGTACGACTTTACAGCTGATGACGGAGTACGTCACAGGGTATGGGTCGTAAGTGATGGGGCTGACATCGATGTCATAGAGGCGTCCTTCGCTGCCACCGACAGCATCTACATCGCCGACGGACACCACCGCGCAGCCTCTGCCGTAAAGGTGGGACAAAAGCGCAGGGCTGAGCATCCCGGCTATGACGGCAGTGAGGAGTTCAACTTCTTTTTATCGGTGCTCTTCCCCGAGCAGGAGCTTTCCATCATGGACTACAACCGTGTGGTAAGCGACCTTTACGGTCTGTCTGATGATGAGTTTTTAGACCGCATAAGACAGGTGGCAGTCGAGATAAAGAAGTCCGGGGATATATTACACCCTGAAAAAAAGGGAGAGTTTGTCGTATATTTAAGTGGAGAGTGGTACCTCTTTGAGTTTTCGGATGAGGTGAAAAATGACGATCCGGTGGACGGACTGGATGTGGCTTTATTGCAGGATCATGTGCTTTCGCCCATTTTGGGCATCGATGATCCCACCACAGATGACAGGATTGATTTCATCGGCGGCATCCGGGGCTTTGAGGAGCTTCGCCGCCGCTGCAGTGAGGATATGAAGGTAGCATTTGGTATGTACCCCACATCTATCGGGGAGCTTTTTGCGGTAGCAGACGCCGGACGCCTCATGCCTCCAAAGTCTACCTGGTTTGAGCCAAAGCTCCGCTCAGGGCTTTTCATCCACGAGATATAACCCTTCCGTGATGGCGGGCTCCCCCTTGTCATTCTGAGGGTCTCGAAGAATTTTTAAAGGAAACAATTATGATAACAATTATCGGAATACT
>CAMODS010000187.1 GCA_946611525.1 uncultured Lachnospiraceae bacterium
ACAACGGCATTGATGACGAGACCTTTACCAAGATCGCAGCCTGCATCAGGCTGGCGGTGCCCTACACCGGCATGATCATCTCCACCCGTGAGACAGAGGAGGTTCGTGCGAAGATGCTTCGTGTGGGTATCTCACAGGTCAGCGGCGGTTCCCGTACTTCAGTGGGAGGCTACACCGAAGAGGAGAGGCCTCATGATACGGAGCAGTTTGATGTATCAGATCAGAGAACGCTTGATGAGGTGGTGCACTGGCTTATGGAAAGCGACCATATTCCCTCCTTCTGTACTGCATGCTACAGGGCCGGCCGTACCGGAGACCGTTTTATGGAGCTATGCAAGAGCGGCCAGATCTTAAACTGCTGCCATCCCAACGCACTCATGACCCTGGCGGAATACTTGGAGGACTATGCTTCTCCTGAGACTAAAAAAGCGGGATATGAGATGATAGAGCGGGAACTGAAAAAGATCCCGAAGGAAAATGTCCGCCGCACCGCGGAGGAAAACATCGAAGCCATCCGAAACTCAAACCGCAGGGATTTTAGGTTCTGATACCTTGTTTTTTTAAGACTATAAACGTATAATGATACGTGGCTGCAAAGTTGCAGTCACGTATTTTTTATTTCAGGAGGAATATTACTATGTTTGGTTTCGGAAGTATGATCGAAAAGCTTAAAAAAGATCCTAAGACGATCGTTTTTACAGAGGGCAGTGATCCCCGTATTTTAGAGGCGGCATCCCGTCTTTTGGCAGGTACATTTTTAAAGCCCATTCTTTTGGGTAACCCCGATGAGATCAGAGCAGCAGCAGAGGAGGCTGGCTACAATATCAACGGCGCTACCATCATCGATCCTTTGAACTACGACAGGTTTGATGAGATGGTTGATCTTTTCTGCGAGCTCAGAAAGAGCAAGGGCGTGACACCCGAGCAGGCAAAGGGCATCCTTGCCGGTGCCAACTATTTTGGTACCATGCTGGTAAAAATGGGTGTGGCTGATGCACTTTTGGGCGGAGCTACCTACTCCACAGCTGATACGGTAAGACCTGCTTTGCAGCTTATCAAGACAAAGCCCGGTAATTCGGTTGTATCATCCTGCTTCATTTTGGTACGTCCCTCTGCTACAGGTGACAATGAGGTTATCGCCATGGCAGATTGCGCCATCAACATCAATCCCACAGAGGACGAGCTGGTGGAGATCGCAGGCGAGACAGCAGAGTGTGCAAGAGTATTCGGCATCGATCCCAAGGTTGCTTTCCTTAGCTACTCCACACTGGGATCAGGTAAGGGTGAAGATGTAGATAAGATGAGAAATGCTACAGCAAAGGCAAAGGAGAGATATCCTGAGCTGCCCATCGACGGCGAGATGCAGTTTGATGCAGCTGTTTCACCCCGTGTAGCAAAGACAAAGTGCCCCGGATCACCGGTTGCAGGACATGCCAATACCTTTATCTTCCCGGATATCAATGCAGGAAATATCGGATACAAGGTAGCTCAGCGCATGGGTAACTTTGATGCTTACGGCCCCATCCTTTTGGGACTCAATGCGTCCATCAATGATCTGTCTCGTGGATGCAATGCCATCGAGGTTTACTCCATGGCTATCATTACAGCTGCATTAGCATAACATTAAACGGTCGGCCGTCCGGCCTCTTTATGATTATGAAAAAAGGAGAATACTATGGGAGTGTATGAGAGACTGGAGCGGGCACTGGCGGATGTGAGAAAGCAGACGGACTTTGTTCCGAAGGTGGCGCTGGTGCTGGGCTCAGGACTGGGTGGATATGCCGATGAGATGAAGGTGGAGGCTACGGTGGATTACAAGGACATCGAGGGCTTCCCGGTTTCCACGGCACCCGGTCATGTGGGACGTTTTGTATTTGGATATGTGGGAGATGTGCCCGTGGTGTGCATGCAGGGACGTGTGCATTATTACGAGGGCTATGATATGGAGGATGTGGTACTGCCGCATAGGCTCATGAAGCTCATGGGAGCAGAGATCCTCTTTTTGACCAATGCCAGTGGTGGCATAAAGACCGGCTTTAAGGCCGGTGATCTGATGCTTATTACGGATCATATCTCGTTCATGGTTCCTTCGCCCCTGCGCGGAGCAAATGTAGGTGAGCTGGGAGTACGCTTCCCGGATATGAGCCACGTGTATGATCCCGAATTGTCCGATGTCATAAGGACAGTTGGCATAGAGCAAAAGATAGGTCTCAAAGAGGGCGTATACCTCCAGACAAAGGGCCCCCAGTACGAGACGCCTGCCGAGATCAATGCGGCACGCTTTATGGGTGCTGATGCTGTGGGTATGAGTACAGTCTGTGAAGCCATCGCAGCTCACCATGCAGGCATGAGAGTTGTAGGAGTATCCTGCATCTCTAACCTGGCAGCAGGTATCTCTCCGACACCTCTCTCCGAGCAGGAAGTCCTTGACGCCGGCAAGATGGTAGCTAAGAAATTCACGGCACTCGTAACTGAGTCAATAAAACGTTTTTAGAATTTACACTGAGTGCTTTTAAGAAGCCGGATCGTTTCACGCAGAGTCGGCGGA
>CAMODS010000188.1 GCA_946611525.1 uncultured Lachnospiraceae bacterium
AAACTAAGGTTGAGGGCGGTGAAAGTAAGCTGACAGTGTGTGTCCGAACGATTTTGCGTAGCGCTTAGCGAGTTGGAACCGGAGTACCCGCCCGGACCGTCAGATCAGTTAGATGGTACCGAAGCCGCTTGCGACGACAGGTAGCATCTTACTGAGCTGCACGACAGCAAGGGCGGGGTTAAACGCAGGTGAACAACGAGGTTAGCAGCGGAGCGCAATGAGTGAGCGACACATATTGCCAGATTACTCTCGCCGCCCGGAGTAGATTAGGGCGCTAAATAGAAAATAAGGTGCACAAAAATAAGGGATTTGATATAATAATAGTTCGGAGGTAGTCTGGAATGAAGATAATAGTGGCAGCAGATATAAACTGGGGTATCGGAAACAAAGGGAAGCTTTTGGTGAGCATTCCGGAGGATATGAAGTTTTTCAGGAACACCACCATGGGAAAAACAGTGGTCATGGGCAGAAAGACCCTGGAGAGTCTGCCGGGCGGCAGACCACTTAAGGACAGGGAAAACATCGTCCTGACCAGAAATGCAGGCTTTAAATGCGATGGGGCTAAGGTGGTCCACAGTGTTGATGAGCTTAGGGAGGCCCTGGAAGAGAAAGCTTCTGAAGAGGTATTTGTCATAGGAGGAGGAGCTATCTACAAGGAGCTTCTGCCATTGTGTGATGAGGCGTTTGTCACAAGACTGGATTATTCCTACGAGGCGGACACATATTTCCCGGATCTGGATGCTGATCCTCAGTGGGAGCTTGCAGATGAAGGGGAAGAAGAAACCTACTACGATTTGATCTATAATTTCTGTGTTTATAGGAGAAAATAATGGATATAGCAGGTAAAAAACTTGTTGCTAAAGCACTTATAGAGGAAGGGGTAGACAAGGTATTTGCATACCCCGGCGGCATGATCACGGATATTTTGGATGAACTCTACCAAAAGACTGAGATAGAGCTGATCCTTGCCCGCCATGAGCAGGCTTTGGTACATGAGGCGGAGGGCTATGCCCGTGCCACGGGCAGGACAGGAGTGTGTCTGGTGACATCTGGCCCCGGTGCCACAAACACCATGACAGCCATTGCGGATGCACACTATGACAGCATCCCGCTGGTGATCATCACGGGACAGGTGCCTCAGCCACTCATAGGAAATGACGCCTTTCAGGAGGTGGATATCGTAGGTATGACACGATCCATCACAAAGTACGGCGTCACCGTCCGTGACAGGAAAAAGCTGGGACGGATCCTAAAGATGGCCTTTGTCATCGCCTCCACCGGAAAGCCCGGTCCTGTGCTTATAGATATCCCTAAGGACGTGCAGATTGCATCCGGACCGCCCGAGTATCCTGATTCTGTATCCATCCGCGGCTATAAACCCAATGAGTCTGTACATATAGGACAGTTAAAAAAGGCATATAAGCTTTTAAAGAGCGCAAAACGTCCCATGATACTTGCAGGGGGCGGCGTGCATATATCAGGTGCAGAGGATATGCTTTGTAAGTTTGCAAGGTCCATGCATATACCTGTTGCCACCACCATCATGGGCAAGGGAGTGATGCCGGAAGATGATCCCCTTTATGTGGGTAATTCCGGAATGCATGGCAGATACGCTGCTAACATGGCCATTATGGAATGTGATGTTTTATTTTCCATAGGCACCCGGTTTAATGACAGGATCACAGGTGATCTAAACGAGTTTGCACCCAATGCCCGGATCATCCACGTGGATGTGGAGACGGCATCTATTTCCAGAAATGTTGTGGTGGATATCCCTGTGGTATCGGATGCAAAGCTGGCACTTGAGAAGCTTATAGAGTGGGCAGAACCCATGAAGACTGACAAGTGGATAAAGAGGATCGGTGAATGGGAGGAGGAACATCCCCTTGTGATGAAGCGGCCCTCCTACGGGGTGTCTCCCCAGGCAGTATGCGAAGGCATCAGTGATGTGTTTTCCGGAGGTATTTTCGTCACGGATGTGGGACAGCATCAGATGTGGGCTACACAGTATGTGCGTCTGGATGGGGACGCAAAGCTTATTACCAGCGGAGGCTTGGGAACCATGGGCTTTGGCTTCCCGGCATCCATCGGTGCAAAGATCGGTGCACCTGACCGTGATGTGGTATGTATCACCGGAGACGGCGGCATGCAGATGAATATGCAGGAGATGGCCACTGCCATGTGCCATGGAGTAAAGACAGTGACCTGTATTTTCAATAATGAGTATCTGGGGATGGTCCGCCAGATGCAACAGCTTTTCTACGGCAAGCGCTATGGTATCACATCTTTGCGTAAGCAATCGACCTGGCGGGATACTGCAAAGGATGTGACAAATCGCGAGGCAGATTATGTACCCGACTTCATCAAGTGGGCGGATGCTTACGGGGCTTTTGCCATCCGTGTCAGT
Organism: uncultured Lachnospiraceae bacterium; assembly: GCA_946611525.1. Lineage (GTDB taxonomy): Bacteria > Bacillota > Clostridia > Lachnospirales > Lachnospiraceae > JAILEN01. Next base: position 2,408 of record CAMODS010000188.1, read on the forward strand.
GAAGAGTCTGAGATCATCCCGGCCCTTCAAAAAGCTAAGGAGTCGGATGTTCCTGCCATCGTGGAGTTTATCATCCCTCCCGAGGAGATAGTCCTCCCCATGGTCCAGGG